>JBDSNQ010000256.1:0-7536 GCA_039915275.1 Sphingomicrobium sp. | reverse complement strand
CTCGGTACCGACGCCTCCTCGCTGCTGCGCGGGTTGATGGAGGAATTGCACGCCGCCACCCGCGCCAAGGCGGGGCCGGGCAGCGCGGCGCTGCAATCCGCCGAGCAGCGCCAGGCGGCCGAGGAATTGGCGGCCAAGCTGTCGTGGGCCGACATCCACCGGCTGTGGCAGATGCTCTTGAAAGGCCTAAGCGACGTCCAGGTCGCGCCCGATCCGCAGGAAGCGGCGACCATGGCGCTGCTGCGGCTGATCCACGCCGCCGATCTGCCCGACCCGGCGACGGTGCTGACCAAGCTGGCGGGGAATGCCGGGACGACGGCGATCCAGGCGCCCGCCGCCAAACCAGCGACGGACGCCCCAACGGCGAAGATTCCATCGGATTTCGCCGGCCTGGTCGCTTTGCTCGACGAGCATGGCAAAAGGGTCATCGCCCAGCAGCTGCACGACCAGGTCGGGCTGGTGCGCTATGCGCCGCCGGAGCTCGCCCTCAAGCCCTTAAAGCCGCTCGGCGCGGACTGGACCCGCGAGCTCGACATGGCGCTGCGCGGCATCACCGGCACACGCTGGCAGATTGCGATGGCCGACGAGCCCGCTCAGCCCTCGCTGCTTGAGCAGGAAAAGATGGCCGAGGAACGGGTCCGGGCGGATGTGCTGGCGGAACCGAACGTCCGCTCGGTGCTTGAGGCCTTTCCCGAAGCATCACTTGAATCGTTCGAACCGACGAAAGGCGCCTGACCATGCCCAGCCTCGAAGAAATCATGCAAATGGCCCAGGATGTGCAAACCCAGATGCAGGCGGCGCAGGAGAATCTCGACAAGATCGAGGTCGAGGGGGTGTCGGGCGGCGGGCTGGTCAAGATCCGCGCCACCGCCAAGGGCCGCATAATCAGCGTCGATATTGACGACAGCCTGCTGGTGGCGTCCGAAAAGGCGATGCTCGAAGATCTGATCGCCGCCGCCTTGAACGACGCCAAGGCCAAGGCCGACGCCGCCGCGGCGCCCGAAATCGAGAAGATGACCAGCGGCATCCCAATGCCCCCGGGGTTCAAGCTGCCGTTTTGACCCATCGCCTCGGGCGATAGGAGTCACCCCAGCGAAGGCTGGGGTCCCAGAGAGACCTGTTCGGCGCCCTTTCCTCGCTGAGATACCAGCTTGCGCTGGCATGACGCTGGAAATTCCTCGCGCCATCGCCTAACTGGCCGCCAACTCCACGCACACTCGACCCGAAGGATCCGCGACCCGATGGCCGCCCAATACAGCTTTGTGATGAAGGGTCTGTCGAAGACCTTCCCGGGCGCGCCCAAGCCCGTGCTCAACAATATCGACCTGCAATTCTATCTCGACGCCAAGATCGGCATCGTCGGCCCCAACGGCTCGGGCAAGTCGACGCTGATGAAAATCATGGCCGGCCGCGACAAGGAATTCACCGGCGAAGCGTGGCCGGGCGAGCATATCACCGTCGGCTATCTCGAGCAGGAACCGCAACTCGATGCCTCCAAGACGGTCAAGGAGAATGTCATGGAGGGCGTCCGCCCGGTCGCCGACATGATGGACCGCTTCAACGACATCTCCGCACAAATGGCCGACCCCGGCGACGATTTCGATGCGCTGATGGCCGAAATGGGCGAACTGCAGGAGAAGATCGACGCGGTCGACGGCTGGACGCTCGACAACCAGCTTGAGATCGCGATGGACGCTTTGCGCTGCCCGCCGGGCGACGCCTCGGTCGACAAACTCTCCGGCGGCGAGAAACGGCGCGTCGCGCTGACGCGTTTGTTGCTGGAGAAACCGGATATTCTCTTGCTCGACGAGCCGACCAACCATTTGGACGCCGAGAGTGTGCAATGGCTTGAAAAGCACCTCGTCGATTATGCCGGCAACGTCATCCTCGTCACCCACGACCGCTACTTCCTCGACAATGTCGTCAACTGGGTGCTCGAGCTCGATCGCGGCCGTTACTACACCTACGAAGCCAATTATTCCGGTTACTTGGAGAAGAAAGCTAAGAGGCTACAGCAGGAAGAGCGCGAGGAAGCCGGCAAGCAGAAAGCGATCAACGACGAGCTTGAGTGGATCCGCCGTTCACCCAAGGCGCGCCAGGCCAAGTCCAAGGCGCGCATCCGGGCGTTCGACGAACTGGTCCAGGCGCAGGAGAATCGCATCCCGGGAAAAGCGCAGATCCTGATCCAGGTGCCCGAGCGCCTCGGCAGCAACGTCATCGACCTCAATGGCGTCAGCAAGGCCTATGGCGACAAATTGCTGTTCGAGGATTTGAGCTTCTCGCTGCCGCCGGGCGGGATCGTCGGGGTGATCGGCCCCAATGGCGCCGGCAAGACCACCTTGTTCCGGCTGATCCGCGGCGACGAGCAGCCCGACGCTGGCGAGATCAAGATCGGCCCGACGGTGCATCTGGGCTTTGTCGACCAGAGCCGCGACGCGCTCAAGGCGAGCAACAATGTGTGGGAGGAAATCTCCGACGGCTCCGACATATTCCGCTTCGGCAAGCATGAGGTCGGCACGCGGGCTTACGTCGGCGCCTTCAATTTCAAAGGCACCGATCAGCAGAAGAAGGTCGGCCAGCTGTCGGGCGGCGAGCGCAACCGCGTCCATTTGGCCAAGATGCTCAAGGAGGGCGGCAACGTCCTGCTGCTCGACGAGCCGACCAACGATCTCGACGTCGAGACCCTGCGCGCGCTCGAGGAAGCCTTGGAGAATTTCGCCGGCTGCGCGGTGATCATCAGCCACGACCGCTTCTTCCTCGACCGCCTCGCCACCCACATCCTCGCCTTCGAAGGCGACAGCCACGTCGAATGGTTCGAAGGCAATTTCGAAGCGTATGAAGAGGATAAAAGGCAACGCATGGGCCCCGAAGCCGACCGCCCGCACCGGATGACCTACAAGCGGCTGACACGGTAGGGCCAACCACTGGTCGACTTCATCCGCATCCTGTCGAAAATGCGCTGAATTCGGGCTAATCCGACACCAAGAGGCTATTGGGACTTGAGGAGGAGAGCGGATGCGGACTCCATTATTGATCGCGGCGGCAATGATGATGACGGCCTCAACCGCAGATGCTCAACCGTTTTCGAAATCTGGCCGAGCGGAGATCCAGAGATTGCCGCAGCGGCTGACCCAAGGCTGGCTGAACAACAATCACCATCAAGTGATGGCCCTCTTTGCGCCCGAAGCAGTATTCATTCCACATGACGGGGTGCATCCGCGCCGTGGTTGGGCGGCTCTCAAACAGTTCTGGTTTCCCAGCACAGGATCTGCCGGAACTGTGACCGCTTTCACTATGACCGTGGAGGGACTCTCCGGCGACTCCGGTCACGCGATCGTTTGGGGCAAATCCGACCTTCATTGGCAGGACACAAAGACGGCCTATCACTGGCCAGGATATTATCTGCTGGCGGCTGAGCACAGACGTGGAAAGTGGCTGATCACACATCTCATGTCGAGTGACGAGCAGCCGACGAGTCAGCCGGTCAGAGCGCCATAGTTTTCACTCCGTCGGATAAGATGCGATGATCACCGTCACCGCGCCAGTCTGGCTATGGAGCGAGGGGAAGGGGGGTTGGCATTTCCTGACTGTTCCGCCCGAGGAGGCGGTCGAGATTAAGGCGCATAGCTTCGGCACCCGCCACGGCTTTGGCTCGGTGCGGGTCGAGGCGACCATCGCCCCTTCGACAAGCTCAGGACAGGCGGTCACCTGGCGGACTTCGGTGTTTCCGCAGAAATCGGGCGGCTACATCCTGCCGATTAAGGCCGACGTGCGCCGCCGCGCCGGCATCGCCGCCGGCGATGACGTTATCTGCAGGCTGGAACTGATCTAGCGTTCGTCGCCGAGGTCGGCAGCCGTTTTCGCGAAGCTGTCAGCCATGGCCGCCAGCACGCCGCTGGTCTGGCGGTCGTAAGTGGCGTCGGCGAGGCGGCGGCAACGGCGGGCTTGATCGGCCAGCGCCTCGGCTTGCTCGGCGCTGACGTCGATCAGCAGATTGACCGCGCCGGTAAGTTTGCCCTCGGCATCGAACAACGGCGTTGGATAAGGGGTAAAGGCGCGGCGGCTGCCGTCCGGGCGCATGGCGATGGCGACGGCGCCGCGCACTTCGCGCCGCTGGCGGATCGCCACGGCCATCGGGCATTGGTCGTGCGGCAAGGGTTCGCCAGACGTGGTGTAGATTTTCCAGGTGACGCACCAGCGGTCGTGGCCGAGCTGCGGCTCGCGGCCGGCGAAATCAACGCAAGCGCGGTTCCAGAAGGTGACTGCGCCATCGGCGTCGGTGGTGTAAATCGGCACCGGCAATCGATTGAGCAGCTCATGACGCATGTCGCCGGCCGAGAGCGCGTCCAGGGCGGTCTCGAGATAGGCCTCGGCGTCGAGGTGCGGCTGCGAAGTCACGAGTTTGGCGGTCCAGTTTTGACGGTGGAAAGTTAAAACCCACAACCTAGGCTCTCGTTCCTGACCGAGTTTAAAAAATCAGGAGATGTGTCGGCTGGACAACAGTTTGCCGGCGCAATGGGCGAGGCGGGTCCGGCGCGTCAGCGCAGACGCTTGACCAGCAAGCCGCCGTCGGCGCCGCTCTTGACCTCGAAATTGGGCACCGCGCGGATGAGGTCGGACAGACGCGTGTAGCCGTAATTGCGCGACGCGAAGCTCGACACCGCCTTGGCGCGTTGGCCCAGCTCGGACAGCGAGGCATAACCGTCCTCGTCGCGCTTGGAGGCCTTGAAGGCCGCGCCCAGCACCTGCAGCAGCTCGGCGTCGACCGGCATCTTGCCCTTGGAGGTCGCCGGCTGCTCGAGCGCTTCCTGATCGTCTAGCGCGAGCGCCGCGACATCGAAGAAGCGGGTGCACGCCTGGCGGAACGGGGGCGGGGTCTTGGCCGTGCCGAAGCCATAGACCGGCTGCCCTTCCTCGCGAATGCGCTGGGCGAGGGGGAGAAAATCGCTGTCGCTCGACATGATCCCGAAGCCGTCGACATTGCCGCGATAGAGTAGGTCCATGGCGTCGATGATCAGGCGCATGTCGGTCGCGCCCTTGCCCTTGGCGACGTCGAACTGCTGCATCGGGATGATCGAATGAAGGCCGGTCAATTTCTCCCAGCCCTTGAGGCTGGTCTTGGCCCAATTGCCATAAGCGCGGCGGACGTTGATCGTGCCGAGTTCGCTTAACACCAGCAGCACTTCGTCGAGATGGTCGGGCGAGGCGTTGTCGGCATCGATCAGCAAAGCGATATTTTTTTCCGCGTCGCCGTTGCGGTCCTTCATGGTGCGAATCCCCGTCTGTGCGGCTGGTGCGACTGTCTAGCGCAGTGTCGCGGAATGACCACACCCCGGCGCGGAACGGTTGCCGAACTAAACGCCAGATTATCGATGCGGGAACGAAACGCCTTCTCAAGCACTTAAATCCCCCACAGGGGGCAAGTTCGTAAAGGACAGGCACATGACGAAATATCTTGGACTGACAGCAGCGCTTGCGGCGAGCATCGCCGTCACTGGCTGCGCGACCACCAATCCGTACGGCTACAACAACGGCTATAACGATCCCTATTACAACACCGGCTACAACGACGGCTATAACAACACCGGCTCGACCCAGGCTGGGCGCGTTGCCACCGGTGCGGTCGGCGGCGCCATCGCCGGCGGCGTGGCCGGGGCGATCATCC
Organism: Sphingomicrobium sp.; assembly: GCA_039915275.1. GTDB lineage: Bacteria > Pseudomonadota > Alphaproteobacteria > Sphingomonadales > Sphingomonadaceae > Sphingomicrobium. Next base: position 1,871 of record JBDSNQ010000256.1, on the reverse strand, counting down.
CGGGCGTCAGCGTCGGTCAGGGCGCGATTGCCGGCGCGATCCTCGGCGGCGTTCTCGGCGCGGTCGTTAAGGGCCGGCAATATTACCGCGATACCCGCGGCTATTGCTATTACGTCGACCAGTATGGCCGGCCGATCTACGATTATAATACGCGTTGTTAATTAGGTAATTTGCTAGGCGGGGCGAAAGTCACCTTCCGCCTCGTCGAGCAGATACAGGCGCCCTTCCGCAATCGAGAAATGGCCGCCGTGGAGCGTCAGGCTGCCGGCAGTTTCGCGCTCGATCACCCACGGGAAAGTGCGCAAATTGGCCAGCGACACTTTCACCGCTGCGTGTTCCATCGCCAGAAAGGCCGCACCGTCGAGCGCGGCATGCCGGCTACGAACTTTGTCACGTGCCTCTTTGAGCATGTCGACCCAGGCGGCGATGAAATGGCCCTCGCCATGGTCGGCGTCGTCGAACTGGCCGGTCAGCGCTGCGGCGCAGCCGCCGCACGAGCCATGGCCCAGCACCAATACCTCTTCGACCTCGAGCTGGGTGACGGCGAATTCGAGCGCGGCCGAGACGCCGTGATAGCCGCCGCTGGTTTCGAACGGCGGGGCGAGGTTGGCGACGTTGCGAACCACGAACATTTGGCCGGGCCGGGCATCGAAGATCAGCGTCGGGTCGGTGCGGCTGTCGGAACAGGCTAGCACCATGACTTTCGGGCACTGGCCTTCCGCCAATTCCGACCAGCGTTCGCGCTCGCGCTTCCAGCCTGTTTCGCGAAAACGCCGGTACCCTTCGATCATTGTTTCGAGCTGAGCCATGATGCGCTGCTAGCGGGGAGCGGGGAGGGGTGGCAAGAGAAGGCGCCAATCGCTATCTGGCCGAAATGACCGAACCCGCCGTTCAGCAACGCCAGCGCAAGCCCGACTGGATCCGGGTCAAAGCCCCGACCAGCCCCGGCTATCACGAGACGCGCAAGTTGATGCGCTCGTTCGGGCTGGTCACGGTATGCGAAGAGGCCGCCTGCCCGAACATCGGCGAATGCTGGACCAAGAAGCACGCCACGGTGATGATCCTCGGTGATACCTGCACCCGCGCCTGCGCCTTCTGCAATGTGAAGACCGGGATGCCGGGCGCGGTCGATCCGCTCGAGCCCGAGCATGTCGCCATCGCCGCGGCCGAGCTTGGCCTTGAGCATATCGTTGTCACTTCGGTCGATCGCGACGATTTGGCCGACGGCGGGGCGTCGCAATTCGTCAAGGTGATCGCGGCGCTGCGCCGCCACGCGCCCGCCACCACGATCGAGATCCTCACCCCCGATTTCCGCAATAAGGGCGAGGCGCCGGTCGCGGCGATCGTCGCCGCTGGGCCCGACGTGTTCAACCACAACCTCGAGACGGTGCCGCGGCTTTATCCGACGATCCGCCCGGGCGCGCGCTATTACGCCTCGCTGCGCCTGCTCGAGAGCGTCAAGCGGATTGCGCCGCACATTTTCACCAAGTCGGGGCTGATGGTCGGGCTCGGCGAGCAACGGCTCGAGGTCCACCAGGTGATGGACGACATGCGCTCCGCGGGCATCGATTTCCTGACCATGGGCCAATATCTCCAGCCGACCCCGCGCCACGCGACGGTCGAGGAGTTCGTCACGCCGCAGGCGTTCGACGCTTATGCCGCGATTGCCCGCGCCAAGGGTTTCCTGCTGGTCGCCGCCTCGCCTTTGACCCGCTCAAGCTATCACGCCGGCGACGATTTCCGCGCGATGCAAGCGGCGCGCGCGGCGAAATTGGAGCGGGCGAAAGCCTGATGCCGCGGCACTCGGAGACCAAGCTTCTCCCTTACACGCCCGACCAATTGTTCGATCTCGTCGCCGACATCGAACATTA
>JBDSNQ010000025.1:0-8581 GCA_039915275.1 Sphingomicrobium sp. | reverse complement strand
CCTCGAGGCTGGTCAGGCGGTCCTTGGTCTGGCTCTGGAAGTGGGGATTGCGGATGAAGATCGACAGCATCAGCTCGATGCCGCCCATGACGTCGTCGGCGGTGACGTCCTTGGCGCGCTTGTTGCCGACCAGTTCGCCGAACGCGCGGATGCCCTTGGTCAGCGCGGCGCGCAGGCCCGCTTCGTGGGTGCCGCCGTCGGGGGTCGGGATGGTGTTGCAATAATAGCTTTCCGAACCGTCCGACCACAGAGGCCAGGCGACCGCCCATTCGGCCGAGCCCTGATCGTTGGGGAAGGCCTGGCGGCCGGCGAAGGGCTGCGCGGTGACGCATTCGCGGGTGCCGAGTTGCTCGGCGAGATGGTCGGCGAGGCCGCCGGGGAACTGGAACACGGCGGCTTCGGGGATTTCGGTGGAGGCCAGCAACGGATCGCAGCGCCAGCGGATTTCGACCCCGGCGAAGAGATAGGCCTTAGAGCGGGCGAGGCGATAGATGCGCGCCGGGTCGAAGCGGGCGTCGGCGCCGAAAATCTCGGCATCGGGGACGAAGCTGACGGTGGTGCCGCGGCGATTGGGGGCGGGGCCGACGGTCTCGAGGCCGCCGACCGCGAGGCCGCGAGCGAAATGCTGGCGGTAGAGAATCTTGTCGCGGGCGACTTCGATCATGGTTTCGCTCGACAAAGCATTGACCACGCTGACCCCGACCCCGTGGAGGCCACCCGACGTCGAATAGGCTTTGTTGTCGAACTTGCCGCCCGAGTGGAGCGTGGTCATGATCACTTCGAGCGCCGACTGGCCGGGATATTTGGGGTGGGCGTCGATCGGGATGCCGCGGCCGTTGTCGGTGACCGTCAGGCGGTTGCCGAGGTCGAGCGTGACCTCGATGCGGGTGGCGTGGCCGGCGACCGCTTCGTCCATGGCATTGTCGATGACTTCGGCGGCGAGGTGGTGGAGGGCGCGGGCGTCGGTCCCGCCGATATACATGCCGGGGCGACGGCGGACTGGCTCGAGCCCCTCCAGCACCTCGATCGACGACGCGTCGTAGCTGTCGGGCGCGGCGGATACGGCGGAAGTGAACAGGTCGGCCATGTGGGACCGCTATAGGGCGCGGATTTGAGGCCTGCCAAGGCGCGGCGCTTGCCTATCCACAGCTTGTTTGTTATAACATGCGTATGAACAAGCCCCTGAAACTGATTCCGATCGGGAACTCGACGGGCGTAATCCTGCCCAAGGAACTCTTGCGCGCGCTTGGCGTCGATCAGGGCGCCACTCTTTCCTACTCGCTTACCCCCGGGGGAATTGAACTTCGCGCTGGAGAACCCGATTTCGAAGCGCAGCTGGAGGTCGCACGCGATGTCATGCGCCGCCGTCGCAGTGCTTTGCGCGAACTCGCCAAATAAGTGACCGATTGGCAATGGGTTGATCGGACCGTAGCGCTCGCGGCTCATCGCGAGCAACTCGCCGAGCACGGTGGGGGCGACGGCGTCCGCGATCAGGGACCGTTTGAAAGCGCCATGGCGCGGCCGCAAAACCTCGCCGTTTATGGTGAGCCGGACGCCGCCGACCTGGCAGCGAGCTACGCGTTCGGCCTCGCTCGCAACCACCCGTTCGTGGGCGGCAACAAGCGCACCGCATTGGTCGTCTGCGAAGCGTTTCTCGGGCTGAACGGCTTCAGGCTCGATGCCAGCAATGCCGAGCTCGCCGTGCTGTTCCTTGCACTCGCGTCAGTCGAGTTAACCGAAACGGAGCTTGGCGTGTGGCTCCGGGATCGCCTGATCACCTCTTGAAATTCGTTTTTCGGTTACAAAATTTCCTCCGCCGGGCGCCTTGAAGGGTCCGGCGACGGGGCGGCTTGCCCGTACGCGGCAATCCGCTCCGCCAGTCGCTCAAATTTGGAGGACACAATATGCGTAGCGCTTTCGACTTCGCGCCCTACCGGCGCTCCACAGTCGGTTTCGACCGACTGTTCGACATGCTCGAGAACAGTAATGCCAGCGGCGTTGGCGAGAATTAGCCGCCGTTCGATCTCGTCAAGCTCGGCGACAACCAGTACCGCATCGAGCTCGCGGTGGCCGGCTTCAAGCCTGGCGAGATTGACATTACCGCCCAGCAGAACGTGCTGATCGTCATCGGGCGCAAGAATGAAGAGTCCGAACAGAACGGCTCCGACTTCATCTACCGGGGCATTGCCAACCGCTCGTTCGAGCGCCGCTTCGCGCTGGCCGACCACATTCAGGTCAACGGCGCGGATTTGAAAGACGGCCTGTTGGCGATCGACCTGGTGCGCGAAATTCCGGAGGCGATGAAGCCGCGGAAGATCGAGATCGCCGGCGGTGAGCGCCGTGATCGCTCCGCCATTGGCGGCGATCGACCGGCGTCGGACCAGACCGTCGAGGCCGAGGCCGAGCACGCCTGAACCGAATTTAGCGAAACCAAACAGGCTCCGGATATCAATCCGGAGCCTGTTTGTTTAGCGAACTCTGGGCCCGCCGAAGGGCATTGGCGGCGGCGGGCGGCGGTCGCGGCGCGGCAGCTGCGCCTGATACGCGACGCCGCAATGCTCGACGCAATAGGGGAAGCCGGGGTTGGCCGGATTGCCGCAGAAATGGAAGTCGGGTTCACCGGGGTGGCCGAGCGGCCATTTGCAGATGCGGTCGTTCAAATCGAGCAGGCCGGTCTTGTTGGCGACCTCGGCGCTGGGCTTGGCCGGGACCAGCCGCCGCGGCGGAGCCGGCGGGATCGGCGCCTGAGTATCGCCGGGGCCCTGGCGAACGAAACCGCCGGGGCCGATCGAGCGATATTGGATGCCGTCGGGCTGGACCCGTTGCGGGGTGCGAACGGGCGAGTGCGCGTCGCTGGCCTCGGGCGCAGGCGCCGCGGCGCGCTTGCCGGCGCTATCGGCGCGCGCCGCCGGTTTGGCCGCAGCGGACGATGGCGCCGTGGCTTTCTTTTCTTTCTCCTCGCCCGCCTTGACCGGGGACGGGCGCGCGTCGAGGCCGAGGCGGTGGGCCTTGCCGATCACCGCGTTGCGGCTAACACCTCCAAGCTCGTCGGCGATCTGGCTCGCGGTGGCGCCGTCGGACCACATGGTTTTCAAGCGGTCGATGCGCTCGTCGGTCCAGGACATGAAATATTTACTCCGAATATCAGGTCGAATGCCGGTGGCTTGCGGCGGGTGCCGTCAGCCGATAGGCGAGTGACCGGTGAACAGCCAGCCCAACAGCGTCCAGCCAAACAACGACCAAGCCCCGCTATGGCTCCGTAACGAGCCCGGCGTGCCGGTCCTGAGTGGGGTCAATTGGGTTGGCCTCAAGACCCTCTATATCAAGGAGGTGCGCCGCTTCTTCAAGGTGCAGATGCAGACGGTGTGGGCGCCGGCCATTACCACCATGCTCTATCTGGCCATTTTCACGGTCGCGCTGGGGCGCGGCGGCCGGACCGTGATGGGGGTGCCGTTCGCCGATTTCATCGCCCCCGGGCTGATCGTCATGGCGATGCTCCAGAACGCCTTCGCCAACGCCAGTTTCTCGCTGCTGGTGGGCAAGATGCAGGGCAATATCGTCGATTATCTGCTGCCGCCGCTGTCGACCGGCGAGCTTATCGCGGGCCTGGTCGGGGCGGCGGTGACGCGCGCTTTCCTGGTCGGCTGCGCGGTGTGGCTGGCGATGCTGTTGTGGCCGGGGGTGTCGGTCACCGTGCATGAGCCATTGTGGCTGCTGTGGTTCGGGCTGATGGGCGCGCTGATGCTGTCGTTCCTCGGGCTGATGACGTCGATCTGGGCCGACAAGTTCGACCATGCCGCGGCGGTCACCAATTTCGTTGTGACCCCGCTGTCGCTGCTGTCGGGGACCTTCTATTCGGTCGAGCAATTGTCGCCGACCTTCCGCGCCATCAGCCACGCCAACCCGTTTTTCTACGTCATCTCGGGCTTCCGCCACGGTTTCCTCGGCGTCACCGATTCGCCGCTGGCGGTTGGCGCGATTGGGCTGCTGCTGCTCAACATCGCGCTGTGGGCCGCCTGCTACTTGCTTCTCAAAAGCGGCTGGAAAATCAAGAACTAGGCACTCGCTAGGGCTTCGCTTGGTGTGGTCGATCCAATGACCGCTTTCGACCCATTGCAGACATGCCCGGTCCATTGGTGTACGAGTACGCGCGCTTTCTTGCGTAGGCCGTCGCGTGGCAAGTGAGGGAGAAGACCGTGTTTCATGGACTGATCCTTGCGGCATTGGCATCTGCCGCCCCCCAGCAGCAGATCGCAGCATCACCTCCAGCCGCCGGCATCGACCACATCGCTCTTCACGTTGCCGATGCCAGCGTCAGTGCGGCGTTCTATCAGCGCGTCCTTGGACTGCGCCCTTATCCTCAGAAGGTATCCCCAACAATGCGTTGGCTAGGCTCCGACACCTTTCAGCTCCACTTGATCAGCGGGCGGACAAAGCCGGTCGACACTGCAACCAACACGCACTTCGCATTCCGGGTGGCCAACCTTGCAGACGAACTTCGCATCCTGGATCAAAATCACGTTGAATGGTCAAATTCTGATGGAGCGCCGCACAAGATTACAACACGAGTAGATGGAGTTCTCCAAGCTTACTTTCAGGATCCGGACGGCTATTGGATCGAGGTCAATCAAGCGCCGAAATAGTCCCGGCGGCTAATGGCAGCTTTCCACCTATTGCGGACATTCACCCCAGCAGCGATAGATGCGCCGATGCGCGCGGGTGCGATCTTGGCAAGGCTTTCGAGGCGCGCGCCTGACATTGTCATACTGACTTTGTGCGCCGCGCTTTTGGGTGAGTGGATCGGTGTGCCGGTTTGGCTGGCGAAGGGCGGCGCGATCATCGTCGGCGTCCTTGCTCTGCTGCTATTGGCCGCAAGGAAGCGGCGTCCCTCGTTCAATACGTACGACGAAACAGGCAACGCAGAGGACAAGAGCTGGATCGCGTACGAACTCGCCGGCAAGGGGACGCCGCCGGGCTCTTATTTGCTCGGCTTTTTTAGCTTCCTCACCATAGTCCTGACGGGTTTCCAGTCGGCCTATGCGATGCTGGCCTGGGCGGGGTTCGCCCTCGGTGTCGTTTGGGGCATCGTCAACGTGCATTATCCGGCCGACGAAGAGTCCGAACAATAACGGTACTTTCCAGCATTAAGGATGTTGAACGCAGGATAACGGAGGCGTTCAGGCGCGCCTCAGCGCGAATCGGGCAGAACCTTAACATCAGTTGCTCAACCAAGGAGAGCCAAGATGCGTAATTTTCTGATTTCACTGGCCGTCGCCACGTCGGCTCTCGCGGTCGCGGCCCCGGCTGCCGCGCAATATTATCCGCAGCCCCAGGGTTACGGTTACGGGCAGCAGCAGAATTATGGCTATGGCCAGCAGGGCTACGGGCAGCAGGGCTATGGTTATAACAATGGTTACGGCCAGGTGCGTATGTTGCAGGTGCGGATCAACCAGATCCAGCGCCAGATCGACCAGCTCGATCGCCGTAACATTTTGAGCAACCGCGAAGCCCGTCGCCTGCGCGATGAGTCGCGCGGTCTCGAGCGCCGCCTCGTCCAGGTCAGCCGCTACGGCCTCGACCCGCGCGAGCGCCAGTACATCGAGATCCGCATCGCGCGGCTTGAGATGAATGTCCGCCGCCAGGCAAACGACGGCAACCGCTGGGTCCAGAACGGCTATAATGGCTACGGCAACAACGGTTACAACAACCAATATGCCTATGACCGTGACCGCGACGGTCGCGACGATCGATACGAAGACGATCAGGGCCGCGACCACGACGATTAAGTCGCTCGCGTAACTTGACCAAGGAAAGGCGGCCCGGAGCGATCCGGGTCGCCTTTTCCTTTTGAGGCGCCGTGGCTATAGGCTCGGCCCGAGCGGCGGGGGCCGCGTCACGTACCAGCCCAAAAGGACTCGCCCACGCATGGCCATCACTCCGCTCATGCCCGTCTATCCGCGTTCGCCGGTCCGCCCGGTGCGCGGCGAGGGGGTCTATCTCTATGGCGAGCAAGGCGAGAAATATCTCGATTTCGCCGCCGGCATCGCGGTCAATATCCTCGGCCATGGCCACCCGCATCTGACCCAGGCGATCCAGGCCCAGGCGGCCAAGCTAATCCACGTCTCCAACCTCTACGGCAGCCCGCAGGGCGAGGCGCTGGCCCAGCGACTGTGCGACCTGACTTTCGCTGACACGGTGTTCTTCACCAATTCGGGCGTCGAGGCGGTCGAATGCGCGATCAAGACCGCGCGCCGTTACCATTATGCCAAGGGCAATCCCGAGAAGCACGATCTAATCACTTTTTCCAACGCCTTCCACGGCCGGACTATGGCGACGATAAGCGCCACCGACCAGCCCAAGATGATCGACGGTTTCGCGCCGCTGCTGCCGGGCTTCAAGGTTGTGCCGTTCGACGATCTCGACGCGGCCCTGGCGGCGATCGACGGCAATACCGCAGGCTTCCTGCTCGAACCGGTCCAGGGCGAGGGCGGCATTCGCCCGGCCAGCCAGGCGTTTCTCAAGGGCCTGCGCGCCGCCTGCGACGAGCATGATTTGATGCTGGTGCTGGACGAGGTCCAGTGCGGCGTCGCGCGCAGCGGCACGCTCTACGCCCATGAGCAATATGGCATCACGCCCGACATTATGGCGACCGCCAAGGGCATCGGCGGCGGCTTCCCGCTGGGTGCCTGCCTGGCGACCGAGAAAGCGGCGGCCGGGATGGTCGTCGGCACCCACGGCTCGACCTATGGCGGCAACCCGCTGGCGATGGCGGCGGGGCAGGCGGTGCTCGACATCGTCGCTAATGACGAATTCCTTGGCCACGTCCGCCAGTCTGGCGAGCGGCTGCGCTCGGCGCTGGAGCAGATGATCCCCAACCACGACCATCTGTTCGACAGCGTGCGCGGCATGGGGCTGATGCTCGGCGTCAAATTGAAGAGCGACAGCCGCGCGTTCGTCAATTTTTTGCGCACCCGCGGGCTGCTGACCGTTGCCGCCGGCGACAATGTGATGCGCGTGCTGCCGCCGCTGACCATCGACGAAAGCCACATCCGGGAGTTCGTCGAGGCGCTGTCGGCCGCCGCCGCGGATTATGAGGTGCCAGCCGCGGCGGCTTGAGTGAGTTGAGCCTTCCCTTCACCGCACCTATCTAGCCGCGATGCAGGTTACCAATCTTTCCACCGACGTCGCGCTGGGCGTTACCATTCCGGCGCGGCATGCGCGTGGGCGGGTGGCGCGGATCGGGCCGGTGCTGGACGCGGTGCTGGCCAACCACGGCTATCCGCCGCTGATCGAGCGGCTGCTGGCTGAGGCGCTGGTCCTGACCGCTTTGCTCGGCTCGCAGCTCAAGGACCCGACCGGGCAGACGACGCTCCAGGCGCAGACCGAGAATGGCGTCGTCGACTTGCTGGTGTGCGATTATCTGGGTGGCGAGCTGCGCGGTTACGTCCGCCACGACCCCGAGCGGCAGGCCGAGGCGGGGCCCAATCCGTCGCTGTTCTCGCTGTTCGGCAAGGGCTATCTCGCCATCACCTTCGACCAGCCGGCGACCGACGAGCGTTATCAGGGTATCGTGCCGCTGGAAGGCGGCAGCCTGGCCGAAGCGGCGCAAAGCTATTTCACCCAGTCGGAGCAGATTCCGAGCGTTGTCCGGCTGGCGGCGGAGAAACGGGCGGATGGCTGGAGCGCGGGCGGTCTGTTGTTCCAGCATTTGCCCGAGGGCGAGGAGGGGCGCGACCGGCTGCACACCCGGCTCGACCATCCCGACTGGCCGCATGTCGCGACGCTGGCGGGATCGATCAAGCCCGAAGAGCTCACCGATCCGTCGCTTGGCCTCGATGACCTCGTGTGGCGCCTGTTCCATGAAGAGGATGAGGTGCGGACGCTGACCCCGTTGCGCCTCGCCAAGGGCTGCCGCTGCGACCCCGACTACGTGCGCTCGGTGATCGCGCGTTTCCCGGCGGACGAGCGCGCCGCAATGGTCGGCGACGATGGGCTGATTCGGGTCGATTGCGCTTTCTGCTCGACCAGTTTCCCGATCGCGCTCGACGAGGTCAACGCACCTTCGGATGGGGACTCCGAATCTTGAGAAATCCGTGGTAAAGCAATGGCTATGAGACGCCTTCGGACGATGACCGGATCCGCTTTGGGTGCAGCGGCCTTGCTGCTGCTGGTCGCCGCCGCGCGTCCCGCGACGCTGGCCGAGACCAGCCCCGGCCTGTGGGAGCTGAGCGGCCTGCCCAACAGCGCTGCGCCGGTGCAGCAGTGCATGGCCGATACCGCAGCACTCGCCGCGCTCGAGCATCGCGGCCAGAATTGCAAACAGGCCGTGATCAGCGACAGCGCCTCGACCACCGTGATCGACTATACTTGCGCCAACGGCGGCTTTGGGCATAGCAAGCTCACTTTGCTGACGCCGCGGTCGCTGCGCATCGAGACCCAGGGCATTTCCGGCAATTTTCCGTTTAATTATGTGATTCAGGCGCGGCGGGTCGGAGAATGCACCGCTCATTAAGCGTGCGTTTAACCAAGCTGTTCTAAATAGCAGTGGTGCCGGATGGCACGCTTTCCTCCCAATCGGGCA
>JBDSNQ010000248.1:0-2943 GCA_039915275.1 Sphingomicrobium sp. | reverse complement strand
GGTCCAGGTCAACGGCAAGCTGCGCGACACGATTAATGCACCGCGCGGTCTCGACCGGGCAGCCGCGGAGGCGCTGGCGCTGGGTTCCGAGAAGGTCCAGCGGCAGCTGGCCGGAGCCACCCCGCGCAAGGTCATTGTCGTTCCCGACCGGCTGGTGAATATCGTCGCATGATGCGTCGCGTTCTCCCCTTGCTGGCCGCACTGACGCTGTCCGCCTGCGGGTTGCAGCCGCTCTATGGCGGCGGCTCTGGCAGCACCGTGGCGACGACCTTGCGCGCGGTCGAAGTGGCGCCGATCGACAGCACGGTTGGCTGGCTGGTCCACAATAAATTGATGGAGCGGCTCGGCCCGGGCGGCGGACCCCCGCTCTATCGGCTCGAGGTCGAGCTCGACGACGATATCACCGGATTCGGCATCCGCGGCGACCGCGCCGTGACCCGCGAGCGGCGGACACTGCGCGCGCGCTACCGCTTGGTCAATCTGCAGAGCGGCGGCGTGGTGCTCGACGCCACCGCCGGATCCGACGCCGGGATCGACGTCGTCAGCTCGGAATATGCGACCGTCGCCGCCGAGCAGAGCGCGGTCGAACGCCTGTCCGAAGTGCTCGCCGAGCAGATCGTCGCTCGGCTCGGCCTGTTCGCGGCGCGCACGGCACCGGCAAAGTGAAGGTCCCAAAAGGCGGCATTGGGCGGGCGATCGACCAGCCCGACCGCGCCGTCCGCTTGTTCCTGTTATACGGTCCCGACGAAGGCCAATCGCGCAGCCATGGCGACCGCTTGCTCAAAGGCCTCGGCGCGACCCGGTTTCTGGTCAATGCCGGGGCGGTCCGCGCCGACCCGGCCTTGCTCGCCGACGAAGCCGGCGCGATGAGCCTGTTCGGCGAGCCGCGCGCGATCTGGGTCGAGCCGGCCGGCGACGAGATCGCCGACGGTGTCGCCGCCTTGCTCTCCGCACCGGCCAGCGAAAGCCCGGTGATCGTCATCGCCGGCGCGCTGCGCAAGACATCGGCGCTGCTCAAGCTGACCGAGGGCGATACCAAGGCGCTGGCCCACGCATCCTACATCCCCGAGGGCCAGGACGCCGAGCGCATGGTGGCCGACGTCGGGCGGGCGCACGGCCTGCGGATCGCGCCGGACGTCGCGGCGCGGGTCGCCAATGCCTGCGGCAACGACCAGGCGATTGTCGGCCAGGAGCTGGCCAAGCTGGCGCTGTACATCGGAGCATCGCCCGAGTCGCCCAGGGAGCTTGACCATGAGGCGGTCGATGCGGTCGGCGCCGATGTTCCGGAAGGCGATTTCCTCAAACTTGCCGACCTCGCATTGGCGGGCGAGCTGTCCGAGGTTTCGCAGGAGCTTGCGCGGCTTTCTTCGGGCGGCACCGAAGCCATCCCGGTGATCCGCGCGCTCCAGCGGCGATTGCTGGTGCTGGCCCCGATGCGCGCCCAAGTCGAAGCCGGCGAACGCTCAGGCGCCGTCATGGCGTCACTAGGCAAGTCGCTGTTCTGGAAAGACAAACCGCTGTTGGAGAAGCTTCTGGCGACGTGGGATGTGCGCGGGCTTGAGACGGTCGCCGAGCGCGCCGGCAAGCTCGAGCGGCAATTGATGCGCGGCGACGCCCCGCCCCCGGCCGAAGCCCTGGGCGAAGAACTGACCGCCATCGCCCGCAAGGCCGCACGGCGGCGTTAGTAAGTCCCGCCCAAGTTCGTCCTGAGCGGAGCGCAGCGAAGTCGAAGGGCGCTGGCACCGCTGCCTGATATACGCCCTTCGACTTCGCTCAGGACGAACGATTGCGGGATCCAGGAACGAAACCTAGATCGGCTCGCCCGACAGCCGCTGGCAGATCATGTCGAGCTGGTCGAGGCTGGCATAATGCAGCGTCACCGTTCCCGCCGCCCCATTGTGCGCGACCTTGACCTTGATGCCGAGCATGTCGCCCAGCTGCCGCTCCAACGCTTCGAGATCGGCATCGCCCCGCCGCTCGGTCAGGACCAGTTCGCCCGGCGGCTTCCTGATCGTGCGCGCGCGCGCCTCAGTCTGGCGCACCGACAAGCCCTTGGCGATGATCTCTTTGGCCAGGCTTTCGGGATCGGGCGCGGTGGCGACCGCGCGGGCGTGGCCCATGCTGATCGCGCCATTGATCAACGATTCCCGAACGAACGCGGGTAAATCTAGCAATCGCAACAGGTTAGCAACATGGCTGCGCGATTTGTGCACCAGCCGGCCGACATCGTCCTGGCTGTGGCCGTGCTGGTCGATCAGCTGCCGATAGCCGTCGGCCTCCTCGATCGCGTTCAAATCCTCGCGCTGGATATTCTCGATCAGCGCGATCTCGGCGGTGCCTGCGTCATCCACATCGCGGACGATCGCCGGGATGGTGTGGAGCCGCGCTCGCTGCGCCGCGCGCCACCGCCGCTCGCCGGCGATGATCTCATAGCCCTCGCCGCTCGGCCGCAGCAGGATCGGCTGCAACACGCCGCGCTTGGCGATCGAATCGGCCAGTTCGTCGATCGATTCCTCGCCGAATGCTAGTCGCGGCTGATGAGGATTGGGCCGGATTCGAGCGATTTCGATTTCGCGCACGCCGCCGCGTGATTCGGAAGGGGATTCGGTGCCGGACCGAACCGATTCATCCATCAGCGCCGACAGGCCGCGGCCAAGTCCGGATACAGGTCGCTTGCCGCTCATGCCGCCTCCGCCCGCCGCGGCAGCCGCGCCATCAGCTCGCGCGCCAAACGGACATAGGCTTCGGAGCCGGCGCATTTGAGGTCGTAGATCAAGGCCGGCAGCCCGTGACTCGGCGCCTCCGACAGGCGGACGTTGCGCGGGATCACGGTGTCGAACACCGCCGGGCCGAGGCAGGCGCGGACATCTTCCGCGACGGCTTGCGACAGATTGTTGCGGCGGTCGAACATGGTCAGCGCGACGCCGAGGATCGCAAGCTGCG
>JBDSNQ010000168.1:0-4679 GCA_039915275.1 Sphingomicrobium sp. | reverse complement strand
AAGGCTTGCGCGGCGGTGGCGCTGGCGCGGTTGAAGCGGGCGAGGGTGATGTGGGGGTGGAAGGTGCGGTGCTCGGGCTCAAGGCCGGCAGCGACGCAGATGCGCTCGACCTTAGCGGCGAGCGCGGCGACGGGCGTGTTGGGCTGCACGCCGGCCCATAGGGCGCCGCCGCTGCGCCGCTCGAAGATGCCGGTGCCGGCGATGGCGAGGTAGAATGGGTCGGACCGGATTCGGCTCAGCGCGAGCGCGATGTCGTCGGCCAGCGGCCGCTCGACCTCGCCTATGAAGCGCAGGGTGAGGTGCAGTTGCTCGTCGCCGACCCAGCGCAGCTCGGGCGAATCGGCCATCGCGTCGATCAGTAAATCGCGGATGGCCTCGGGCGGGTGGGTGGCGACGAACAGGCGGTGCATTCTGTTGTCTGATATATGAATGGATTACGCCCATGTCGTGTTTCGCTTGAAGTCGCCTCGGGCATCCACGATATATCCCCGGTGTGAAGGGCCTTTCGCCCTCTCGCAAAGGAGATGAAATGGAGAACCAGTTCGACCCGCGCATGAGAAATGCGGACCCGGCGATTGCCGTCGGCGTGCCGCAAGTCGCCCGCGACGCGGGCCTTCGGTCCTACATGCTGTCGGTGTACAATTACATGGCCTCGGGCATCCTGCTGACCGGGATCGTCGCGATGCTGTTCGCGCCCTATGCGCGCGCCGCTTTGTTCAATGCGGCGGGGACGGGCATGAACCCGCTCGGCTGGATCGTCACGCTGGCCCCGCTGGGCTTCGTGATGGCGATGAGCTTCGGTTTGAACCGGATGTCGACCGCTACGCTCCAGCTTCTGTATTGGGCGTTCGCGACGGTGATGGGCCTGTCGATGTCGACCATCTTCCTGGCCTATACCGGGAACTCGATTGCGCAGACTTTCTTCGCGGTTTCGGCCGGTTTCGCGGGCCTCAGCCTGTGGGGCTACACGACCAAGAAGGATCTGAGCGCCTGGGGCACCTTCCTGATCATGGGTGTGGTCGGCTTGCTGGTGGCGATGGTCATCAACATGTTTCTGCAGTCGACTGCCATGGGCCTGGTGATCAGCGCCTTGGGCGTGCTGATCTTCGCCGGGCTGACCGCCTACGACACGCAGAAAATCAAGAGCATGTACGATTACGTCGCCGGCACCGACATGATGGGCAAGACGGTCATCATGGGCGCGCTCAACCTCTACCTCGACTTCCTCAACATGTTCCTGTTTCTTTTGAGGTTCATGGGCGACCGCCGCTAATCGAATCGTTCAAGCAAAAACAAAGGGCCGGCGGAACGATCCGCCGGCCTTTTTTCATGCCCAAAGCCTGGCGTTCAGCGACCTAAATATTTCCCGGCCGCGCCAATCAATTCGCCCAGGATGTCACCTTGCGCCGGCGCGTGTTTGCGGCTGGCGTGGGGTGACGGCTCGCCGCCAAGCAATCCACCCAACATGCCGCCGAGGCCGCCAAGTCCGCCGGAGCTGCCTTGTCCCTGGCCGGCATTTTTCATCACATAGCCGGCTGCGGCCATCGCCAGCATCGGCAACATTTTCTTCAGGAGCGACGGTTCAATTCCGGATTGCGCCGAAGCCTGGGCGGCAACCGCGCGGCTGCCGTCCTTCGAGCCGAAGATCTGGCCGAGGATCTGGTTGCCCTTGTCGACCTCGGTCGGTTCGCTCGAGGTGACATTGTCGAGGAGCGCGCCGCCGCCGAGGCTGCTGAGCGTCCCGAGCAGGCCGCCCAGTCCGCCCAGTGGACTTTCGTCAGACGTTTGATCCGCAGTCGCGAGCGCCGCTGGGGCGGCGGGTTGCTGGATGCCCGACAGGATCGACGGCATCAGCGCCGCCGCGCCGGCTTCGGCGGTGGCCGGGTCGATGCCAAGCTCACGCGAGATGGCGCCGATCGCATTGGTCTGTTGCAGCATTTGATTGATGTCCATCAAGGTCACTCCTGCTCCATCTGCTCCACGTAAAAAATCATCCGCGGGTTAATGCGTGTGGGCGTCATCAGTCCGCAAAACCGCCCAGTTGCCGCTTGAAGAAGCGCAGGGTGCGTTGCCAGGCGAGGGCGGCGGCGGGCTGGTTGTAGCGCTCGGCCGAAGTGTCGTTGTTGAACGCGTGATCGACGCCTTCGTAATTGAAGTAAGTGACGCGCTTGCCGGCGGCGCGGAGCGCGGTGATCCACGGCCAGGCGGTCCGCGCGACGCGGGTGTCGAGGCCGCCGAGATGGATCATCAGCGGCGCCGCGACTTTGGGCGCTTCGGACGAATCGGGCGCGGGGCCGTAATAGACGACAGCGGCGTCGAGCCTGTCGCCGGCGGCGACCGCGAGGCGGTTCACATATGCGCCGCCCCAGCAGAAGCCGACCGCGCCGACCTTGCCGCCGCGGCTGGATTTGGCCAGGTCGGCGAGCATCGCCACCCCGGCGGCGACCACAGCATCGAGATCGAGCTTGCCGATTGCCGCGCGGGCCACGTCCTCGTTGGCCGGGGTGCCGCCCACTGGCGATAGTAAATCGGGCGCGACGGCGCGGTAGCCGGCAATGGCGAGGCGCCGGGCGACGTCGCGGATATGATCGTTAAGGCCGCGGTTCTCGTGGATCACGAGCACTGTGGCCTTCAAGGAGCGGGAGCGGGGTTCGGCGACATAGGCTTTGTAGCCGCCGGCGAGAGTTTGGGTGCGGGTGGTCAGGCGCTTGTCGTCAACGGGGACGATTGTCGCCGCCGCGGGGGAAGCGGCGATGCCCGAGATCAGCACCTCCGCGGCGGCGGCGCTGCCGGCGAGCTTGACCATCGCTGCCATGAAGGCGCGGCGCTCCATGCCGTCGTGGGTGAAGCGGTCGTAAAGCGCGATGGCGCTGCGGCGGATGTCGTCGCTCATGGGCTCAAGCCGGCTGGGGCTGGGCTGCCTGGGCCTCGGCGATCAGCCTGGCGTCGATGTCCTTGGCGCGGCGGTAGGGGTCGCGATCGGTGACGCGGGCGACATAATCGGTGAACACCGGGGTCGGATCGAGCAGTTTGAACTGCAGCATGAACCCGACCATGGCGCCGACGAACAAATCGGCGGCGGTGAAGCGGTCGCAGGTGATGTACGGTTTCTTGGCAAGATTGGCTTCGAGCGTGCCAAGCGCGCGATCGAACGAGCCATAGCCGAACATCCGCTGCTTTTCGGCGTCGGGTTCCCAGCCCACCGCTTTGTTGCTGAACGCGGCCTCGATCGGGCCCGACGCGAAAAAGATCCAGCGGTAATAATCGGCGCGGTCGGGCGGCGGCGGGGCGAGGTTGGCCAATGGGAAAGCGTCGGCGAGATAGCAGCAGATCGCCGCGACTTCGGTGACGACGCGGCCGTTGTGCCGGATCGCCGGGACCTTGCCCATCGGGTTGATCGACAGATAGGGCTCGGCCTTCATCGTCGAGGCGTAGTCGAGGATCTCGGTTTCGTAGGGCTCGCCGACCTCTTCCAGCATCCAGCGGACGGTCTGCCCGCGCGACTGGGGGTTGGTGTAGAATTTGAGATCGGCCATTTGCGACTCCCCTGTGTCTGAGAACAAAGCAGGAACTAACTCATCTTTGGCTAGTGCTCAACCGCGTTCTCCCGGCTTGGCCGGTGGGGCAGTCGCTCCGCCGCGCTCAGCTTCGCTCGCGTCGCGGGCGGCGCGGAATTCGCTGTCCTCGCTCCAGTTCGGCCATTCGCGAGAATTGGCGAGGCGCAGTCCAAGGCCGTGCAGCAGCTCCGCATCCTGTGCCATGCCGGTGAAGTCCCATGACGGCGAATATTCATCGGCCGGCTGGTGGTACATGGTCGCGGTGTAATTCTTCGACCAGGCTTCGGCGCGCGGCACGCCGCCGGTCACCAGATCCTGCCCAGGTCCGAAGCTTAACGCCGGAACGCCGACCTTGGCGAGGGTGAAATGGTCCGAGCGATAGAAGCCGCCGGTTTCCGGATGGGGGTCGGGGGTGTAGCGCCGTCCGCGCTTGGCCGCTTCCTCGATCAGCATGTCGAGAAGCCCGAATTTCTGGTTGCCGCGGACGGTGAAATCGCGCGCCGGGCCGAGCACGCCAAGCACGTCGGTGTTGATCATGCCCGCGGTTTTGCCGATCGGGTAGAGCGGATTGTTGGCATAATATTCGCTGCCGAGCAGGCCTTTCTCCTCGGCCGTGACCGCCATGAACACGACCGAGCGCTGCGGACGCGGACCGTGGGCGAAGGCGCGACCTTGCTCGATCAGCTGGGCGAGGCCGGTGCCGTTATCGATCGCGCCATTATAAATCCGGTCGCCCTTGGCGTCGGGCAGGCCGATCCCGAGGTGATCCCAATGCGCGGTGTAGAACAGGGTTTCATCGGGCCGGGTGGCGCCGCGGACGATACCCAGCACATTGTGCGAGGTGATGATTTGGGTGTTGGCAGTGCCGTGGACGGCGAGCGTCGCCTTAAGCGCGACGGGCTGGAAGTCCTTGCGCTGCGCGGCCGCCTTCATCGCCTCGAAGCTGGTCCCGGAGGCGGCGAACAGCTGTGCCGCGAGGTCGCGCTGGATCCAGCCCTCGAGCGCCGGATGCTCCGCCGCCGGGTCCTTGCGGACGATGTCGAACATGGTGTTGGTGTTCGAATTCTTGACCGTCGCCCAGCCGTAGCTCGCGGGACCGGTCTCGTGGATGACCAGCACGCC
>JBDSNQ010000158.1:0-5499 GCA_039915275.1 Sphingomicrobium sp. | reverse complement strand
CCGACACCATCGGCCGCCCGCCCTCGAGGGTGCCGCCCAGCGCCTCGAGCATGCTCGCCGCGATCAGCGGCACTCCGGCGAGGATATAGACGTTGCCGATCTTGACCCCCGGCGCGCCCGAGCTCGGGTTGGCGATCAGCTCGGCGCCTTGCGGCACCCGCGCCATCCGCAACCGCGCCTCGGTCAGCTCAATGCCGCGGCCCGCATAATAAACCTCGAGGATCCGCCGCGCTTCAGGGTGGACGACCACCGGCACTTCGAACGCGGCGGCGATCGAATCGACCGTGATGTCATCGTGGGTCGGGCCGATGCCGCCGGTGGTGAACAGATAATCGTGCAAGACCCGCAGCGCGTTGACCGTCTCGGCGATCCGCGCCGAATCGTCGGGGACAACCCGCACTTCGGCCAGCCTGATGCCCTGGTCGTTGAGCCAGACCGCCACCTGGGCGATATTCTTGTCCTGGGTCCGCCCGGACAATATCTCGTCGCCGATCACCACCAGCGCCGCGGTCCACTGCCTCATTTCAGCTTGCATGCCATCTCCGGTTCGACTTCAGCGCCTTGGCACACTATTTAGGGTCCATGACTGAATATATCACCGTTTCCGACGACGACCGGGTCGAGGCCCGCAACGGCGTCATCAAATTGCACGGCACCGAGGCGTTCGCAGGCATGCGCGCTGCCGGCCGTCTGGCCGCCGAGATCCTCGACGATATCGCGCCTTTCGCCGTCCCCGGCGTCACCACCGCCGAGCTCGACCAACGCGTCTACGATCATATGCTGCGCGGCGGCGGCTTGCCCGCGACGCTCGGCTACCGCGGCTACACCAAGAGCTGCTGCATCTCGATCAACCACGTCGTTTGCCACGGCATCCCCGGCGACAAGGCATTGAAAGACGGCGACATCGTCAACATTGACGTCACCCCGATCCTCGATGGCTGGCACGGCGACACCAGCCGCATGTACCTTACCGGCAATGTCCCGCTCAAAGCGAAGCGGCTGGTCGACGTCACCTACGAATGTTTGATGCTAGGAATAGCGCAGGCGCGCCCCGGCAATCGCCTCGGCGACGTCTCCAACGCCATCCAGCGCCACGCCGAGGCCCACCGCTACTCGGTCGTCCGCGATTTTTGCGGCCACGGCCTCGGCCGCTTGTTCCACGATAGCCCCGAAGTGGTCCACGCCGGCCGCCCCGGCACCGGTCCCGAATTGAAGCCCGGCATGTTCTTCACCATCGAACCGATGATCAACATCGGCCGCGCCGACGTCAAAATGCTCGACGACGGCTGGACTGCCGTCACCCGCGACCGCTCGCTCTCGGCCCAGTTCGAGCACTCAATCGGCATCACCGAGGACGGCTGCGAGATCTTTACCAAGAGCCAGACCGGCCGCGACCAGCCGCCCTACGCCTGAGCCGTCGCAGCACAGCATGACCGCGCCATTGCGCATCGCCATTCTCTACGGCGCCGAATCCTACCAAGCCTATCATTTGTCCGATATCGCCGCGGTAATTTCGCGCGACCCGACCGTCGACTTGACCATATTGACGGTCGATCCGGCAATCGATGCGGTACTCGCGCGCCTCGAGGCAGGCGTATTCGCGCGCGCCATCCCGCACGAACGCCTCCATGCGCCGCTTATTACCCGCATCCTCAGACGGGCGCGCATATTCGGGCTCCTCAAGCAGCAAGTCCTGGCCAGCCCGGCAAATTTGCGGCGCCTGGCGCAATTCGACGCCATCGTGACTTCAACCACGCATCTCGCTTTGGTCCGCGACCGCGTGCCCCGCACGACCTTGTTCATTCACTGCGACCACGGCGCCGGCGGCCGCCAGGAAAGCTTCTCGCGGAGCATGGCGGAATTCGACCTGCTGATCGCGACTGGTCCCGCGGTCGTCGAACGCTTCGTGGCTGACGGCCTGGCAAGTTCGGCTACTGCGATTGCGGTCGGACTGGTAAAGCTCGAAACGTGCAACAGGCTGGCGACCAAGCACCCCAAATTATTCGACAATGAGGCCCCTATTGTGGTGTTCAACTCCCACTCCAAACGGCGGCTTCGCTCGTGGGAGAAATTTGCCGATCCGCTGATCGAGCATGCGGCGCGCACCGGCGAGTTCAACCTGATCGTCGCGCCGCATGTGAAGCATTTCGCTCGGCGGCCACGCTGGGTCTGGCGGCGCTGGCAAAAAAAGGCGGTGCCGGGGCGGGTCCATATCGACCTCGGCTCCGAGGCATCGATCGACATGCGCTACACGCTTGCCGCCGACATCTATGCCGGTGACGTTTCGAGCCAGGTCTATGAGTTCCTCACCGAGCCCAAGCCCTGCCTGTTCCTGAATGCGCATGGCGCGGCCTGGCAAGGCAGTCCGGACTATCCGATGTGGCGCCTCGGCGAGGTCGCCGATACGCCCGAGCAGGCGATTGCGCTGATCCGAAGAGCGTTCGACGTCCACCCCCGCTTCGCCGAGCTTCAGGCCCGCGAACGCGACGCGCGGATCGGCACGCGGCAGACCGGCATGGCCGCGGCCGCGGCGGAGGCCATCCTGCGCTTCTTGCGAGGTGCCGATTAATGGCTGAGCGAGCGCCTCACCTGCTCATTGCGCTGCATCGTCTCGGCAGCGGCGGGGTCGAGCGCGTCGCGCTTCACCTCGCCAACGGATTGGCCGCGCGCGGCAATGCAGTGACGCTGGCGCTGGTTCGCGGCGACGGCGAACTCATCGGCAAGGTCTCGCCGCAAGTCGCGGTCCGGCTTCTTGCGGGTGGCGAGCAGACCGGGCGCGGTTTGCGCCTGGCGGCGATGGGCGGCGCACTCGCCGGCGTGATCCGGGATGAGCGCCCCGATGTCCTCCTGTCGCCCGGCAATCATATGCATCTCGCCGCGTTGTTCGCGCACCGCCGGGCGGGCGTTGGCGATTGCCGCCTGGCGCTCAAATTCACCAATCCGATCGAACGCGACCCGCCGCGCGGACCGCCCAACGCGCTGCGCCGCGCTTTCTTCCGCTTCGCCGCCCGCCGCGCCGACACGCTGCTTGTCCTGTCGGAGGCGGCGCGGCGCCAGGCGGCGGCACTCCTGCCCGCCGCGCTCACGACAAAGCTGCGCCAGGTCGACAATCCCTATGTCGAGCAGGCGATGGCCAATCGTCGTGACCCGGATGTGGCGCCGCCCCCCGGCCCCCAGCTGCTGCTGTCGATCGGCCGGCTGACCGCCCAGAAGGACCAGGCGATGATGCTCGATGCGCTCGCCGGGCTGGTCCATTTGCCGTGGCGGCTGATGCTGCTCGGCGAGGGGCCGCTGCGGTCGGCGCTCGCCGAGCAAGCCGCCCGCCTCGGCATCGCCGATCGGGTCGAGCTGGCCGGCTATGTCGACGACCCGGCGCCGCTGCTTCGCCAGGCGCGGGCTTTCTTGCTCTCGTCACGCTATGAGGAGCTGCCCGCCGTGCTGTTCGAAGCGCTGGCCGCGCGCTGCCCGATCGTCGCCACTTCGGCCTCGCCGACGATCGTCGACTTGTTCGGCGATCGCGCGCTTCTGTCGCCGCCGGGCGATGTCACCGCATATCGCGCGCAACTCGCCGCCGAACTGGCTCAGCCCAAGACGGCGCCCGACCCGGCGGAATATCTTACGCGTTTCTCGATTGCCGCGGGTGTCGCCAGCCACGCGGCGGCGCTCGGCCTGCTCTAACTGGCGGTTTTCGCCTGGCGGTCGAGCGTGCCCGGCTCGGGCCCCTGTCCCCAGCTGGCGATATCGTCGGGCCGGTCGATCTCGACCCAGCGGCCGTCGGTCACGATTCCCGCTACCGGCTGGCTGCGCGCCAAGCGGTCGATCACGTCGTGATGGAAGCGGTGGACGCCGTCGGGCTCGCGGATGACCGCGTCGAGCGCGTCGCGATAGGCGGAGCCAGCGCCGACCGAGGCGACGATTCCCAGCGAGCGATGGGTCGCGGCGGGAAAGATCAGCCGCTTGCCGACCGCCTCGACCAGCCCGTCGGCCATCCGCACCAGCATATCGTCGGGCTGGGCTGCGTCGATCGGTTCGACCAACAGATTGATCCCGCGCTCAAGCCGGGCGAACGCGTCGGCGATCAGCGCCTCGCCATAGACCGTGTCGCCGTTGAGGATGCAGAAATCCTGTTCCAGGCAAGCGCGCATCAGCCACACGCTGGCGATGCTGCTGGCGTCGGCGAAAAACGGGTTGAACATTAATTCCGGCCGCTCGGCGGCGGGCACACGCTCGTCGAACATCCGCTCGATCGCATCGATCTGGTAGCCGCCGACCACCGTCACGCGGCTGACCCCGGCGTGGTGCAAAGCATGCAGCTGGTGCTCGAGGATGGTCTTGCCCCCAACCTCGATCAGGCATTTGGGGCGGTCAACCGTCAGCGGCAACATCCGCGACCCGAGGCCGGCACACAGCAATATGGCGTGAAGGTCGGTCATTTGCGGTCGCGGCATGGCGGAGAATTAAGGCAAGGCTGCGGCACTCGCCACGCTCGGCCACGGCAAGGCATGGCGAGCAGGGCGATGATTTGATAGGGGCGGTACAGGGAGAACGACGTGAAAAAGATCGAAGCGATCATCAAGCCGTTCAAGCTCGACGACGTCAAGGATGCGCTCCACGACGTCGGCGTTTCCGGCATCACCGTCACCGAGGTCAAGGGCTTCGGCCGCCAGAAAGGCCATACCGAGCTTTACCGCGGCGCCGAATATGTCATCGACTTCCTGCCCAAGGTGAAGATCGAGGTGGTGGTCGAGGACAGCCTCGTAGACAATGTCGTCGAGGCGATCGCCAACGCCGCCCGCACCGGCCGCATCGGCGACGGCAAGATATTCGTCAGCGACATCCTGGCCGCGATCCGCATCCGCACGGGCGATACGGGCGCGGACGCCATCTAGGCCTCCAGAAACATGAAACCCCGTTCGTCCTGAGCGAAGTCGAAGGGCGTTCCGCGAGCGGTTGTGCCAGCGCCCTTCGGCTTCGGGCTGCGCCCTACGCTCAGGACGAACGGCTTTGATCAACCCGGGGGCAACGCTACAGAGTCTTCAGATGGCCGACTCCCTTCCCGCAGCCGAGGCGCCCACCGCCGACAAGCCCAAAGACGAGCGCCTCGCCTCGATGGCGCCCGATGAGCTGCGCTCCGCCATGCGCACGCTTGGTTACCGCACCCAGAACGACCTCGCCCACGCTATCGGGGTCAGCCGCTCGGCGGTCAGTCTGTGGCTTGAGGGCAAGGTCGGCGTCCCCCGTCCGATCGCCATGCTGCTCAGGATGCTCGTCGCCGCCCAGCGCAGGGCGTATTGACGACCCTCGCCTTATTTGACTCGATCTGCAGCGAGGCGCAGTCCCGTTCACTGGTGCGGGAGGGGTCCGCCGCGCCGGATGTAATCCCGCCGTGCGTTCATCCGAACTTGGGGAAAAATCATGAAAATGCTTTTGAAACTTGCCGCCGCCACCGCCTTGTCCGCTGCCATGCTCATGCCGTCCGCGGCGACCGCTCAATCAGCC
>JBDSNQ010000228.1:0-2333 GCA_039915275.1 Sphingomicrobium sp. | reverse complement strand
GTCACCATCCGCGACGCCGAGTTCACCCCGTCCACGTTCAACACCGAGAAACTGTCGGCCCGCGCGCTCGCTCTGTTCACCGGGCATTTCGGGCCTGAGCGGGCAATGAAAACCCCGGCCGTGATGGGCGGCGAGGATTTCAGCCGCTTCTGGCTCGCCGACAAGTCGGTCGAAAGCCTGATCTTCTGGGTCGGCGGCACCCCCAAGGCCAAATGGGACGCGGCCGGCGGCGATCAGTCCAAACTGCCCTCGCTCCACAGCCCGTTCTGGGCGCCCGACGCCGAAGCCGTAATCTCCACCGCCACCGAAGCCCTGACCATCGCCAGCCTAAATATTTTGAAGAAGAGCTAAGCGCTCGCGGCGTTCAAGCGTTCGATCTGGTCGGGGGTCAGGTCCAGGGTCAGCGCCGCAATCGATTCCCGCAATTGCTCGACGCTGGTGGCGCTGGCGATGGCGGCGGTGATGCCGGGCTGGGCCATGGTCCAGGCGAGTGCGACCGTCGCCAGCGCCGCCCCCGTTTCGGCCGCGACCTCGTCGAGCGCGGCGAGCACAAGCATCCCCCGCCCTTCGAGATATTCGACATTGCGCTGGCCACGGACCGATTTGCCGAGGTCGTCGGGTGAGCGGTACTTGCCGGTGAGGAAGCCGTTGGCGAGGCTGTAGAATGGCAGGATGCCGAGGCCGTGCTTTTGGGCGGCGTCGCCGAGCGGCCCCTCGAGTTTGTCGCGCGCGACCATATTGTACCAGGTCTGCAGCGCGCACGGCGGCGTAAATCCTTGATTTTCAGCGATTTGCATCGCCTCCTCGAGCCGCGGGGCAGTGAATTGCGACAGCCCTATTTCGCGGATCTTGCCATGCTCACGCAATTCTTCGAAGGCCCCCAAACTGTCGGCCAGCGGCACCCCGTCATCGTCCTTATGCTGGTAATAAAGGTCGATGCAGTCGATCCCGAGCCGCTGCAGCGAGGCGTCGCAGGCCGGCCCAATCGTCTCCGGCTTGAGGCCAGCCATGAAGCCGACCTTGGTCGCGATCACCACCTCGTTCCGCTTGCCGCTGCGCTTGAGCCACTGGCCGATGACGGTCTCGCTCTCGCCGCCGGAATGTCCCGGCACCCAGGCGGAGTAGACGTCGGCAGTGTCGATCATCGTCCCGCCGGCTTCGACGAACGCGTCGAGCACGGCGAAGCTCATTGCCTCGTCGGCGGTCCAGCCGAAGACGTTGCCGCCGAGCGCCAGCGGCGCGATCTCCAATGCGCTATTCCCGATCCGACGCTTGTCCATTCGTCACCTCCTCACCCCCTATGCTGAAAAGCCGCCGTTTTCGGAAGCGTTCAGCATTTCTTTGTAAAGTTTAGCGACACTGCACGGCATGTCGGACCAGTTGACACTACGGCCGTCGTGGCAGGCCTGATCTCCTTCTGGAGCTACGCGCTCGCCGCGGCGATGTTTGTCGCGCTGCTGATCTGGCGGCTTGGCGCGGGCACGAGGCTGGCCGGGCACCGGATGCTGCTCGCCGCTTTTGCGTTGACTGCCTGCTGGGCGTGGCTGTCGGCGATTGATACGAACCATCCGCTGGTCAGCTATGCCGAGACTGCCCGCAATTTGGTGTGGGTCTCTTTGCTTTACAGCCTGTCCGCGACCGGCGAGTCTCGCCAGCAACATGGTCTGAGGCTGGTCTATGGCGCGGTCTCGGCCGTGTTCGGCCTGCAGCTGGCCGCCGATACATTGGCGCTGGTCGTCCACAGCGGCCCGCTGCTCGAGACCGCGACGCTGCTGAGGATCACCGGGGCCGCGGGTTCGCTGGTGCTCGTCCACAACCTTTATGGGCAAGCGGCGCCGGCGAGCCGTTCGACGATCCGCTTCGCCATGCTCGGGCTGGCGCTGATCTGGATTTACGACCTCAACCTTTACACCATCGTCTATCTCGGCGCCGGCACCAGCACCGACGCGGCGCTGGTCGACTGGCGCGGCGTTGCGGTCGCGCTTGCCGCGCCACTGTTCGCGCTTGGCGCCAAGCAGGAAGACGGCTGGCGCATCCGGCTGTCGCGGGCGGCGACTTTCCAGTCGCTCTCCTTGCTCGCGATCTGCGGCTATTTCGCGGTAATGACGGTGCTTGCGACTGCGCTTCGCGGGACTGGCTGGGACTGGTCGGGAAGCCTGCTGGTGGCGCTGTTGGCGTTCATGACCGTCGCCGCCATGGTGCTGTTGCCGAGCCCCAGCGCGCGCAGCTGGGCGAAGGTCAAACTAGCCAAGCATTTGTTCGAGCACCGCTACGATTATCGCACCGAATGGCTGCGCTTTACCGACACGCTGGGGCGCACCGGGCCGGCCGCG
>JBDSNQ010000197.1:0-8673 GCA_039915275.1 Sphingomicrobium sp. | reverse complement strand
TCACGCCTTCCTCGCTCTGGACCACCCCGCGCACCGCCATCAGCCGCGCCCCCATGACGATCTTGCGCTGCCTCGCGAACACGTCGGGCCACACCACGAGATTGGCGACCCCGGTCTCGTCCTCGATGGTGATGAAGCACACCCCCTTGGCGCTGCCCGGTCGCTGGCGGATCAGCACCAGCCCGGCGATCGAGACCGGTTTCCCGTTTCGAACGGTTTCCAGTTGGTTCGCGGTGACGAACCCGCGCCCCGCATAATGGCCCCGCAAAAACCGCATCGGGTGCGCTTTCAAGCTCAATCGCACCGTCTGGTAATCGTTTACGACATGCTCGCTAAGCGGCATCGCCGGCAGCTTCGCTTGCTCGGTCTCCGCGCCCTCATCCTTCGCATCCGCCGCCGCGAACAACGGCAAATCCGGCGCGGCCTTGAGCGCTTTTGCATCCCACAACGCCGCCCGCCGATCGAGCTTCATCGAGCGAAACGCATCCGCCGCCGCCAACCGCTCGATCGCGTGGACGGGCACGCGGCCGCGCGTGCGGAGGTCCTCGACGGTGGCGAAAGGGCGCAGGCCCCGGGCTGACACGAGCCGCTCGGCATCGGCAACGCGCAGGCCCTCGACCTGGCGCAGACCAAGCCGCAGCGCCAACCTCCCCTCCCTTTCAAGGGAGGGGAGGTGTTCAAGCCCACAATCCCACCCCGAGTGATTCACATCCACCCCGCGCACCTCAACCCCAGGCTCCTTGGCATCGCGGACGATCTGCGCCGGTGCGTAAAACCCCATCGGCTGCGAGTTGAGCAAGGCGCAGGCGAAAGCCGCCGGATATTTCCACCTCAGCCAGCTCGACACATAGACCAGATGCGCGAAGCTCGCCGCGTGGCTCTCGGGAAAACCATATTCGCCAAAACCCTTGATCTGGTCGAAGCAACGCTGGGCGAAGTCGGGATCATAGCCGCGCGCCACCATCCGCCCGACCATCTTGTCCTGGAGCAATTCAATGTTCCCCTTCGAGCGGAAGGTCGCCATCGCTTTCCTCAACTGGTTGGCCTCGGCCGGGCTGAACCGCGCCGCGTCGAGCGCAATCTTCATCGCCTGCTCCTGGAAAATCGGCACGCCGAGCGTCCGCCCGAGGATCCGCTCCAATTCGTCGGGCGGGCCATGCTCGGGTCCGGGGCAGGGGAAGGTCACCGGCGCCTTGCCGCTGCGGCGCTTGAGGTACGGATGGACCATGTCGCCCTGGATCGGTCCCGGGCGGACAATCGCGACCTCGATCACCAGATCGTAGAAGCAGCGCGGTTTGAGCCTTGGCAGCATGTTCATCTGCGCCCGGCTTTCGACCTGGAACACGCCCAGCGAATCGCCCTTGCACAGCATGTCGTAAACCTCGGGGACTTCCGCCGGGACGGTCGCCAGCTCCACTCGCTCGCCGTGGTGCTGCGCGACCAGGTCGAAGCATTTGCGGATGCAGGTCAGCATGCCCAATGCGAGCACGTCGATCTTGAGGATCCCCAATTCCTCGATGTCGTCCTTGTCCCATTCGATAAAGGTGCGGTCGTCCATCGCGCCATTGCCGACCGGCACCGTTTCGGTCAGCAGCCGCTCGGTCAAAATGAACCCGCCGACGTGCTGCGACAGATGGCGCGGCATGCCGATCAATTGCTCGGCGAGCTTCATCGTCCGTCGGAGGTGCGGATCGGATAGATCGAGCCCGGCATCGTTGGCGCGGGCATCGTCGAGGTTCGGGTCCATGCTGCCCCAGACGTTCGAGGCCAGCGCCGCGGTGACGTCTTCGCTCAAACCCATCACCTTGCCGACTTCGCGGATCGCGCTGCGCGGGCGGTAATGGATCACGGTCGCGGCGAGGCCGGCGCGGTCGCGGCCGTATTTTTGATAGATGTGCTGGATCACTTCTTCGCGCCGCTCATGCTCGAAATCGACGTCGATGTCGGGCGGCTCCTTGCGCTCCTCGCTGATGAAGCGTTCGAACAAAAGGTCGCTGGTCGCCGGGTCGACCGCGGTGATGCCGAGGCAATAACAGACCGCGCTGTTGGCCGCGCTCCCACGCCCCTGGCACAGGATCGGCGGGTCGAGCCCGCGCGCAAACGCGACGATCTCGTGGACGGTCAGGAAATAACGCGCGAAGTCGAGCTTTTCGATCAGCTTGAGCTCGTGGCGCAGCTGCTTGTCGACTTTGGCGGGGGTGCCATCGGGCCAGCGCTGTTTCGCGCCGTCCCACGTCAGCTGCTCGAGATGCTGCTGCGGCGAGCGCCCCTCGGGCACCGTCTCGCGCGGATATTCGTAGCGCAATTCGTCCAGGCTGAAGTTCAGCGCGTCTGCAAATTCCCGTGTTGCAACAATGGCTTGCGGCCAGCGATCGAACAATCTCATCATAGCCGCCGACCTCTTCAAATGCCGCTCGGCATTGGCATTGAGCAGATATCCCGCAGTGGCGATTTGGACCTTTTCGCGGATGCAACTCATCACATCCTGCAGCGGCCTTCGGTCCGGCGCATGGTAATGCACATCGTTGGTCGCCAGGATGGTGCAGCCATTGGCCTTGGCGATCCGATCCAGCCGTTCGATCCGCGCCGCATCGTCTCCCCGATACAAATAGCTCGCCGCAACATGGCGCAGCTCGGGCAAGGCCTCCTTGAGGCGTGGCAACTCAGTCTCAAAATCCTCACCGGGCCAGGCAATGAAGGCGATACCGTCCTGATGCTCGGCAACGTCGGCGAGGCTCAATTCGCATTCGCCCTTCTTCGCCCGCATCTTGCCCAGGCTGAGCAGCCGCGACAGCCGCCCATAGGCTTCGCGGTCCTTCGGATAAGCCAGCAATGACGGCGCATCGACCAGGTCCAATCGGCACCCGATCAGCGGCCGCAATCCCGCTTCCTTGGCCGCGCTGTGCAGCCGCACCACCCCGGCCAGCGTATTGCGGTCGGCGATCCCGATCGCATCCATCCCATGTCCCATCGCCGCCATCACCAGCTCGATCGCATCCGACGCCCCGCGCAAGAATGAGAACGGGCTGGTAACGCCAAGCTCGACGAACGGCGCCGGCGTCATCACCTCGACCGGCCCGTCGCGCACCAGCTTCCGCCGCGCGAAGTTGCTAGTTTCGGGCATCAGCCGAACAGCCCGTGGAGAAACCACGCCGGCGCTCCGCCACGCCCATCACCGATCAGCCCCTCGCGATAGATCCAGAAGCGGCGGCCGACCGAATCCTCGACCCGGTAATAATCGCGCAGCCGCGCTTTCGACGGTGCCCGCCACCATTCGGGCGCGATCCGTTCGGGCCCTTCGACCCGGGCGAGGTCGTGCACCCCGCGCCGCCACACGAACCGCCGCGGCACCCCCTCGGGCGTCGCATAGATCACCGCAATCGCCTCGGGCATGTCGAGCAGGCGCTGAGGTCTTCCCCCTCTCCCGCAAGCGGGAGAGGATGCGGAAAACGGCTCGTCACCCAACGAGCCTGATTTTCCGCATGGTGAGGGGTCTTCTTCTAAAGCGCTCACCCAGCCGCTCGCCAGCTCGGGCAAATGGCTCTCCCGCCTGACCGGCCGCTGCACCCGCTCCGGGCCCAGCTTGACGCACAACCGATCCACCAGCCGCGCGACATCGCGCATCCCCGATGGCTCCTCGACCAGGCTCTCCTGCTCGCCGCCGAGACTCTCAGTCCACTCCGCTTCGAGTGCGAAAGCGTCGAACCCGAACCCCGGGTCGAGCGCCGCGGCATGGTCGGCAAGCAGGCGGTGAAGATGCTTCGGCTCGCGGCTCGGGATCGAGGTCGTGACACTGGCCACGGCAATGCTGTCATCGACCCGAAAACCGGTCAGCGCCAGCCGCCGCGCGCCGAGATGCCGCTGCTCCAATTGCCCGACGAGATCTGGGATCAGCCGCTCGAGCGCCTGGGCCGCGACCTCCGGGTAAGTCGCTGGCTCCTCCATCCGCAGCAAGCTGCGCGGCGGCGGATCGCACCGCGTCGCGATCAACGGCTCCGGCTTGCGGCCCAACGCCCGGTCGAGCGCATCCAGCGGATTGTCAGCCTCGCGAAACCGCCGCGCGAGCGAACGACGCGGCACCCCTGCCAGCGCGCCGATGGTCTTGAGCCCGAGCCGCTCGAGCGTCCGCACCGATTGCGGGGAGAGGCGCAAGGCCGCGACGGGCAAGGGCGCGAGTGCTGCGGCCAAATCCCTCTCCCCTTGAGGGAGAGGGCGACTCGGCGAAGCCGAGCGGGGTGAGGGGAATCTAGCCAAAGCCCACGCCGCGCCCGGGGTCGGCGCGATCGCCACCCGGCTCGTCAGCCCGAGCGCCGCAAACCGCTGCCGCACATCCGCGACCAGCGCCGCCTCGCCACCGAACAAATGTCCGACCCCGCTGACATCGAGCCGCAAGCCATCGCCGCCGTCGATCTCGACCAGCGGCGACCAGCGCGCCGCCCAGCGCGCCAGCCGCTCGACCAGCGCGGCGTCGCCCGCCGGATCGGCCGGCACCGCCACCAGCCCCGGCTCCAACGCTCGCGCATCGGTCAGCCGCGCGCCGACGCGGGCACCGTTTTGCGCCGCTGCTCTCGTCACCGCCGAAATCACCAAGCCATGCGGGCCCTCGACCGTTAGCACGACCGGCGCGTCAGGCGCTAAGGCGCTCGCCCTGCTCCAGCGCTCGATCGCCAGCCGCGGCCACCAGATGGAAAGAATGCGAATCATGGCTGACCGACCACCGCCCGGGGGCAACCCCACGCGCCCGAAACAGCTCGGCGTCCCACGCCGGCGCGCCCGGCGCGCGCGGATCGAATGGATGGGCCAGGCTCGGCGCGCTCGCCACCCGCCAGCGCATCCGCGCCCCGCTCAAATTCGCCGACCCGCCGAGCCGCACCAGCCACGCCGGCACGCCCGACCGCTCGGCCGCGACCGCCAGCCGCCGCGTCGCGGTGAAGTCGAGGCTCGCCGGGTCGCCCCACAGCTCGCCGATCACGGCTCCCAAGGCGGCGCACCTTAAGCCCTCCTCCATCGCCCACAGCGTCGAGCGGGAGTCCCGCGCTTCGACGTGGATAAGGTCGCGCGAACCGAGCCCGGGTGGATAAATCCGCCCACCCTCGAGGATCGCCATCCGCTCCTGCACCCACAGGATTGGCCGGGCGCGGTCGACCTGCGCCGTGAGGAACCCAACCCAGCCCGCATCGCGCGAATGGCTGGCAAACAGCTCCGACAGCGTCGGCCTGACCGGTCGGGGCAGACTCCAGCCCTCGCCCAAATCCCTAAGGGTCGGGCGTTCGACAGCCGGCCGAGAGCGCGCAACTCCGCTCCCGCCGGCGACCAGGGAAAGACCTTTCGCCACACGACTCGTACCACTTTGTTCTAGTTTTGTTCTTATACTCCGAGTCAGGAGCAGGGAGTCAATGACTGGGATTCAGGCGATCCTACCCATCGCTGGCGCGCGGCCCTCGACCTCGGTCAGGAAGCTGCGGATTTCCCCGACAACCCGGCTCAGCGCCGGGCGATCGACCGCAAAGCCGGTGTGGCGGGTGTCGATCTCAACCGCCTTGTCCACTTCATGGGCGAGGCCCCGCGCGGCGCTCGGCGCGACGATCCCGTCCCGGCGCGACCACAGGGCGAGGAACGGCACGGGCGGCTTGCCCGCAAGCCGCTCGAACGGCGGCTGGTTGACGTCGTGGCCGGCGATCCGCTCGTAAAGTTCGCGGACGTTGGTGTTGGTCTTGAGGTCGCCCGAGAAAGGCGAGCCCAATGTCACCACCGCGCGCACTTTGCTGGGGTGGCGAAAGGCCAGTTCGCGCGCGAAAATTCCGCCGAGACTCCAGCCGACCAGCAGCACCTTGCGCGGGTCTTCAAGCGCGTCGAGCCGTTCGCCGAGCAGCTCGAGCGTGTTGGCCTTGGCGCCGCGATTGAGCCCGAGCAGCCACGGGTGGACGCGCCACCCCGCGCGAGCGAGTGCGCGGCGCAGGTCCATAGTCGTCCGGTCGGTGGCGAGAAAGCCGGGAATGACCAGCGCCGGCGGCCCGTCCTCGGGCCCGCGCGGAGTCAGCGGCCCGAGCCCAGACAGCAAGCGCGGCATGTGCCACAACAGCTCGGCCACGCGGCCCCAGCTCGACGGCGCGAGGTCGTCGCGGTTGAGTCGATTTGGCGCGGGGCCAATCGCTGCGGGGGTCCGTTCCCACTTCATGTCCCTGAAAATGGGGTATTTACGTTACCGAAACAAGAATGGTTGCCGGTCAGCACTCATTTTTGAAGGAAGGTGTCGATCTCGCGCACCACTTGGCGGCCCGTCCGGCGCGACACCCCGAACGCCATATGGGTGCAGCGCAGCTCGACATGGCTGTCGCGCTCGCCATCGAGGCCGCGCGCCGCCCGGACGGCAACGATCCCGTCGCGCCGCGACCAGATTGCGAGGTGCGGAACCGGCGGCTTGTCGGTGATCCGCGCAATCGGCGGCTGGTCGACCTTGTGCCCGGCGACCCACTCGTACAGCCGCCAGACATTATTCTGCTTGGGGTGCCCCGAGAAGGGCGAGCCGAGCGTGACTACCGCTTGCACCTTGTCGGGAAAGGCCCGCGCCAGCTCGCGCGCGAACACGCCGCCCAAACTCCAGCCGACCACCAGCACCGGCTGCCCGCCGCCCACTTCGTCGAGCCGCCGCCCAAGCCGCTCGATCGTGTCGGCACGGGCGCCGCGGTTCCAGCCCATGTCCCAGCCGTGAACCCGCCAGCCGCCCTCGGCGAGACCCTTGCGCAACGCCATGGTCGTGCGGTCGGTGGCGATAAAGCCCGGGATCACCAGCGCCGGCGGGCCATCCACCGGGCCGCGTGGCCCGAGCCGACCGAAGCCGTGCCAGAAACGGGCGAACAGCCAGGCGAACTCGTGCGTCCGGCGCCAGCTGGCCGGCGGCCGGTCGTCGCCTTCCCAGGTCAGAGGTACTCGCCTCCCATCAATTCCTGCAGCGCCTTGGGCAGCCGCACCCGCCCGTCCTCGGTCTGATGATTCTCAAGCAATGGCACCAGGATTCTTGGGGAGGCCAACGCGGTGTTGTTGAGCGTGTGCGCGAACCTGACCTTGCCGTCGGCGCCGCGGTAACGGAGGTTGGCGCGGCGCGCCTGCCAGTCGTGCAACGTCGAACAGCTATGGGTCTCGCGATATTTGCTTAAGCTCGGCACCCAGCTTTCGATGTCGTTCATGCGAAACTTGCCCAGCCCCATGTCGCCGGTCGAGGTTTCAATGACCTGGTAGGGAATCTCGAGCGCGGCCAGCAGGCTCTCAGCAAGGGCCAGCAGCTTGGCGTGCCACTCGGCCGACAGCGCGTCATCGGCTTCGCAGATCACATATTGCTCGACCTTGACGAACTGGTGGACGCGCAGCAGCCCGCGCACGTCCTTGCCGGCGCTGCCCGCTTCGCGCCGGAAACAGGGCGAAGTGCCGGCGTAAAGAATCGGTAGGTGGGCGGCGTCGAGGATCTCGCCTGAATGGAGCGAGGTCAGCGCGACCTCGGCGGTCCCGGCTAGCCACAAATCGTCATTGCCAAGTTCGTAGGTCTCGTCCTTGTGGCCCGGAAACTGGCCCTGGTTGAGGAACGCTTGCTCGCGTGCCAACGCCGGCACGGTGATCGGCGTGAACCCCGCCTCCGCGATCCGCTCCAGCGCCCACGCCATCAGCTTGGCTTCGAGCAGCGCCAGCCGGCCCTTGAGGCAATAGGTTCGCGAGCCCGAGACCTGCGTGATCCGCGACAGGTCGCCCCAGTCGTTCTGCTCGATCAGCGCGACATGGTCGAGCGGCTCGAATGCGAATTGGCGCGGCGTGCCCTCGGTCCGGACGACGCTGTTGGCGCTTTCGTCGGGGCCGACCGGCGCGCCGTCCCACGGGATATTGGGCAGCTGGAGCATCAGTCCCTTGAGCGCTGTCTCCTGCTCGTCGAGCTGGGTCTCGAGCTCGCCGGCATCGGCGCCCGCCTGCTTGGCCTGAGCGCCCAGTTCAGCCCGCTCTTCGGGCGCGGCGCTCTTGAACCGCGCGCTGATCGCATTGCGGGTCGCCCGCAGCCCTTCGATCCTGGTCTTGAGGCCGCGCACTTCGGCCTCGAGGTCAAGCAGAGCATCGAGGTCGAGCGCGACGTCTTTGTCGCGAATGGCCTGGCTGACCGCCTCGCGGTTGGCCTTGATGAAATCCATGCCCAGCATCGGCTGCCACCTGCGCGAAAGACGCAGCCGAGGCAAGGCATTGCCGGGAGCGGTCAGTTTCGCCAATGCCGCTCGCCATGCCCTCCGGTCTCATCGCCCTGCTCGACGACATCGCCGCCATCGCCAAGCTTGCCGCGACTTCGATCGATGATGTCGCCGCCGCCGCCGGCAAGGCCGGGACCAAGGCGGCCGGCGTGGTGATCGACGACACTGCGGTCACCCCGCGCTACGTCACTGGCCTGTCACCCGACCGCGAGCTGCCGATCATCGCCAAGATCACGCTCGGCAGCCTCAAGAACAAGTTGCTGATCATCTTGCCGGTGGCGCTATTGCTGGCCGCCTTCGCGCCGTGGGCGATCACGCCGCTGCTGATGCTCGGCGGCTCCTATCTTGCGTTCGAGGCGACCGAGAAAATCATCGAGGTCGTCACCGGCGACCATCATTGCGAGGAAGAATTGCTTGAAGCCGACACGCCGGCGGAGCTCGAGGCGCG
>JBDSNQ010000244.1:0-4162 GCA_039915275.1 Sphingomicrobium sp. | reverse complement strand
ACAATGTCAAAGAGCCGACACGCATCCAGCCCCGGTTCGAATCGCTCCGGGCATCGGTTGTACCGACAAAGTAGAGGCGCGTACGATGGTCGTCCCCGTTGGGGCCGCTATCGCTTGCTGGGGCTGCCTATATGGCTAGGCCCCCGTTGCGTCAACCGCCTTGGTGCGATTTCTCCCACCGGCCGTCTCACGCTTGTCACAAGATAGCGCTAAAGATGCTCGTTTCAAGCCCGCAAGGCATTGGCGCGGCTGGATATTCCGCAAACCCTTTGTCAGGCGCTCTGAATGTAGCTGCGCATTGCGTCCGCTTCGGCTTCAATTCGGTCCATCCGGTATTTCACCAGGTCGCCGATCGACACGATGCCGATGATCCGGCCGCCCTCGACCACCGGCAAATGCCGAATCCGGCGCTGAGTCATCAGCCCCAGCGCCGACATCACCGGGGTATTGGGATCGGCGGTAATCGCCGGCGCGGTCATCATTCGCGACACCGGCCAGCCGAGCACTTCGGCGCCATGATCGCGCAGGCAATAGATCACGTCGCGTTCGGAAATGATGCCGACGATGCGGTCATCCTCGACCACCGGCAGCGCGCCGATGCGGCGCTGCCCGAGCGTCTCGACGGCGGCGCTGACCCGGTCCTCGGCGCCGATCGTGGCAACTTCGCTGCCCTTGGACGATAGGATTGCCGCGATGGTCATTATAGCCTCCCGCTGAGTCGCACCCGGACCTAGATAGCCCGCCGGGCTTGATAGTGGAATTGGGCGCAGCCAAAGGGGGGCATGCCCAGCCCCGACCCAGTCCCAAGCCCGCATCTGGCGATGCTAAGCCGCTTCCGCCGGATCATGATGTGGATGGCGCTGTTCGCGATTGTGGTCGCCGCCATTGCCGTGCTGCTGGTCGCGCGCGGCGACGAGGGCGTCCATGTCCACATGCTGATTGCAACGGCTTTGGGAGTCGGGCTGACGGTGCTGCTGGCGACCGCGCTGATGACCCTGATGTTCTTAAGCTCGTCGAGCGGGCACGACGATGCCGCGGCGAAAACCCCTGACAAGGATGATTTATGAGCAGTCTCGATCGGGTGCCGGTCCTGCGCGTCGTGCCGGGACCCGGCGACATCAACGCCAACGGCCATATCTTCGGCGGCTGGGTGTTGAGCCAGATGGACATCGCGGCGGGCATCGTCGCCTCGCGCCGCGCCGACGGGCCGGTCGCGACCGTGGCGATCGACCGCATGGAATTCCTCGCCCCGATTCACCTGCGCGACGTGATCTCGGTCTATGCCGCGGTCGACAAGATCGGCCGCACGTCGATGCAGATCCGCATCGAAGTGATCGCCACGCGCGACCGCGGCGCGACCGACATCAAGGTCACCGAAGGCCTGTTCACCTTTGTTGCGCTTGACGAACAGCACCGCCCGCGGCCGATTGAGCCGGAGTAGGCCCTAAGGCTTAAGCCGCGGGCGTGGAGTCGCCATCGCTGGCGGCGGGGCGGGGCTTGCGCACCGCGCGCCGCTTGGGGGCGGGAGCCGCCTCGTCCGTTTCCGAATCCGACGTATCGACGCGGCCGATCGCCGGCGGCAGTGCGTCGAAGGCGATGCTTTCGGGACTGGCGCTGGTCCGGCCGCCGGCGTCCTCGCCGTTGCGCTCGTCGCGAGCGTAGCGCGGGCGGCGTTGGGTGCGTTCGGCGGACACTGGGCTTTCGCTGCGTTCCGGCGGGGCGTTGCGTTCCGGCTGCGCGTTGCGCTCAGGGCGTTCGTTACGCTCTGGACGCTCGTTGCGCTCCGGCGAATCGTTCCGTTCGGGCCGCTCGTAGCGTTCACGCGATTCGCGCGGCTGCGGCCGATCGCGTTCGTAGCGATCATTGCGTTGGGGGCGATCATCGCGTTGGGGGCGATCGTCGTCGCCGCCGTCATCCTGCGAACCCTGGTCGTCGCCGGCGTCCATCTGATCGTCGTCGCCGTCGTCATCCATATCTTCGCCGCGGGCCCGGCGCTGCTCGTCAAAGCGGGCGCGGCTTTCGCCGAGGATGCGGTAATAATGGTCCGCGAACTGCAGATAATATTCGGTCTGGACGCGGTCGCCCGCGAGCTGCGCGTCGCGCGCCATGCTCTTATATTTTTCGAGGAGCTGCGCGGCATTGCCACGCTGGCGATTGTCCTGACGATTGCCGTCCGGCCGTCCGCTGATGTTCTGGGGCCGTTGACCCCCGCGGCCGCGACGGCGGCCACCCTGCTGTCGATTATTGATCAAATGCTACTTCCCTCAAAGTAGAAAGCTAACCCTTTCGCCTCAGCGGGCAGGGCGGCGGTCCCTTTTCCTAAAGCAGGATAAGGCGCGGCTCTGACCCTTTCGTTCCGGTCTGCGCCAAATGCGCCAAGCGAACGGCCGAAATGCGTCGGGGGTGGAGACGGGCTGCGCTCAAGCTTGAATGATGGAGCGGGCCCGACCCTGCCCGATGATGTAGTGCCGCATTGGATGAATGCCAAGCGATTTCGTTCAACGCCATGGTATCAAACACATGTTAGCAAGCCGTTAGCAATATTGCGCGGGGCCGGCCGGCAAGGTCGCGGGCGAGCATTGCGGTGAGGCTTTCGGTCGCAAGCAAGGCGGCGGCGGGCACGGCCTGGTCATAACCGATTTCGACCGCGGCGAGCCCGCCCGTCTGCAGCAGGTTCGGCAGCTGCGGGCCAAGTTGGCGCAACGCATCGAGGCCATCGGCGCCGGCGAACAATGCCTCATGCGGCTCATGCTCGGCGACGCCCGGGCCGAGCGGCGCCGACGTCGCGACATAGGGCGGGTTGCACAGGATCAGGTCGAAGCGCTCGGTGATTCCGTCGCCCCAGTCGCCGAGGTGCAGGTCAGCGCGGCCGGGCGCAATTGCCTGGGCATTGCGGTGCGCGACAGCGAGCGCGGCTGGCGAGCGATCGATGCCGAGGCCGGTGGCGTGGGGCCATTGGTCGAGCGCGGCGAGCAACAGCGCGCCCGAACCGGTGCCGAGATCGAGGATGCGCTTGGGGCCTGGCGTGCCGTGGAAATGCGCGACCGCCGAGTCCAGCAGTGTTTCGCTGTCAGGGCGCGGGATGAGCACGTCGGGGGTGACCTCGAGCTCGATCGTCCAGAACCCGCGGCGGCCGATGATGTAGGCGATTGGTTCGCCGGCCAGGCGGCGCGCCAGCAAGGCGTCGAATTCGGGTGGGGCGGCGGCGGGCGGTTTCAGCAGCACTTGTTCGCGATCGATTCCTAAGGCGTGGGCGAGCAACAGCTCGGCGTCGAGCAATGGCGTGTCGGAAAATTGCGCAAGGCGCCGCGCCGCGTCGGCGAGAGGGGTCACGCCTCGTCGAGGCCGGCGAGCCGCTCGGCTTCATCCTCCGACACCAGGGCTTCGACCAGCTCGGCGAGGCCCGGACCTTCGAGGATCGCGTCCAATTTGTGCAGCGTCAGATTGATGCGGTGGTCGGTGACTCGCCCTTGGGGGAAATTATAGGTGCGGATGCGCTCCGAGCGGTCGCCCGAGCCGACCATCGATTTGCGCGTTCCGGCGCGCTCGTCGGCGAGGCGGCTGCGCTCCAGCTCGTAGAGCCGCGTGCGCAGGACTTTCAGCGCCTTGGCCTTGTTCTTGTGCTGCGATTTCTCGTCCTGCTGGATGACCACGAGGCCGGTCGGCAAATGGGTGATGCGGACCGCGCTGTCGGTAGTGTTGACCGATTGGCCGCCGGGACCGGACGAGCGGTAGACGTCGATGCGCAAGTCGGCGTCGTTGATCACGACGTCGACCTCCTCGGCCTCCGGGAGCACCGCGACCGTCGCCGCCGAGGTGTGGATGCGGCCGCCGCTTTCGGTCGCAGGCACGCGCTGGACGCGGTGGACGCCGCTTTCGAATTTCATCTTGGCGAACACGCCCGAACCGGCGATCGAGGCGATCGCCTCCTTGTAGCCGCCAACGTCGGAGGCGCTGGCGGAGATCAGTTCGAAGCGCCAACCCTGCAATTCGGCGAAGCGCTGGTACATCCGCAGAAAATCGCCGGCGAACAGGGCTGCTTCGTCGCCGCCGGTGCCGGCGCGCACTTCGAGCATCGCGGCGCGGTCGTCGGCGGCGTCACGCGGCAGCAGGTGGACGGCGAGAGCGCGCTCGGCCTCGGGCAGACGGATGCGGATGTCGG
>JBDSNQ010000100.1:0-10245 GCA_039915275.1 Sphingomicrobium sp. | reverse complement strand
TTTCTTGGCCGAGAGATGCGGCCGCGAGCGGCGCAGCAGGGCGTTGGCGCGGGCGATCAATTCCTTGGGGCTGAACGGCTTGGTGACGAAATCGTCGGCGCCGGTCTCCAGCCCGCGCACGCGGTCTTCTTCCTCACCGCGCGCGGTCAGCATCATGATCGGCAGATTGGCGGTCGCCGGGCGGCGGCACAGGCGGCGGCAGACCTCGATCCCGCTGATGCCTTCGATCATCCAGTCGAGGATCACCAGATCGGGCTTGATCTCCTCGACCAGGATCAGCGCTTCGTCGCCGGCCGCGGTGCTGGTCACGGCAAAACCTTCGCGGCTGAAATGGAAGGTCATCAATTCGGTCAGCGCCCGGTCGTCCTCGACCAGCAGCAGCCGCTTGGTGCCGTGATTTGCCATGGTCAGCCGGGAATTGCGCTGGTGCGGCTGCGGTCGGTCATGTGCTGCCCGGTGGCCGCATAATAGACCATTTCGGCGATGTTGGTGGCGTGGTCGCCGACCCGCTCGATGTTCTTGGCGACGAACAGCAAATGGGTCGCGTGGCTGATGTTGTGGGGGTTCTCCATCATGTGGGTGAGCAAGGCGCGAAAGATCGAATCGTAAAAGTCGTCGACTGCGTCATCGCGTTCGCACACCTGGAGCGCGACTTCGGCGTCGCGCTCGACGAAAGCATCGAGCACGTCGTGGACCATGGAGGTCGCGATCCGCGCCATTTCCGGGAGCAGCGAAATGGGTTCGATCTTATTGGGGCTCTCGATCAGCGGGACGCGCTTGGCGATGTTCTTGGCATAGTCGCCGATGCGCTCGACCACGCCCGAAATCTTAAGCGCCGCGACGACGTCGCGAAGATCGCCGGCCATCGGCGCGCGGAGCGCGATCAATTGCACCGCCCGGCGCTCGGTTTCGACTTCGAGCGCGTCCAGTTTCTTGTCGTTGGCGACCACCAGCAAGGCGCCTTCGGTGTCGTGCTGGGTCAGACAGCGCATCGCTTCGCCGATCGCATGTTCGGCCAGACCACCCATCTGGCTGATCAGCGCGCGCAGCCGTTCGATGTCCTGGTCGAACACTTTGAGCGTATGCCCGCCGGTTTGTTGTTCCATGGCTTTCGCTCCGATCAGCCGTAGCGGCCGGTGATGTAATCCTGCGTCCGCCGCTGCGTAGGATTGGTGAAAATTTCGCTGGTCTTGCCATACTCGATCATCTCGCCGAGGTGGAAGAATGCGGTCCGCTGCGAGACCCGCGCGGCTTGCTGCATATTGTGGGTGACGATGGCGATCGCATAGCGGCCGCGCAGCTCGTGGATCAGCTCCTCGATCTTGGCGGTGGCAATCGGGTCGAGCGCCGAGCACGGCTCGTCCATCAGGATCACTTCGGGGTCGACGGCGATGGCGCGCGCGATGCACAGCCGCTGCTGCTGGCCGCCGGACAGCGAAATTCCGCTCTCGCTCAAGCGGTCCTTGACCTCGTCCCACAGGCCGGCGCGCTTGAGTGATTTCTCGACGATCTGCTCGAGCTCGGCTTTCGAACTTCCAAGTCCGTGAATGCGTGGACCGTAAGCGACATTCTCGAAAATCGATTTGGGGAAGGGGTTGGGCTTCTGGAACACCATGCCGACCCGGGCGCGCAGCTGGACGACATCCATGTCGGCGCTGTTGATGTCCTCGCCGTCGAGCTCGATGTGGCCGGTTACCTTGGCCGACGGGATCGTGTCGTTCATGCGGTTCAAGGTGCGCAAGAAGGTCGATTTGCCGCAGCCCGACGGGCCGATGAAGGCGGTCACGCGATCGTCGTGGATGTCGATCGAGACGTCCTTCAGCGCCTGCTTGTCGCCGTAGAAAACGCTGACACCCTGCGCGCGCATCTTTGGAGTGCGCTGACTATCCAGCTCCATCGCAGTCGGCGGTTCTTCGGCGGGGAGCGCGACGGAGGGCAACAGAGTCTCAGGGACGTCTGCGGCGATTTCCTCGGACGAGCTCGGCGCCGGCGTGGTCGATGTAAGGGGCATTTTTACTTTCATCCTGGTCACCAGCGCTGCTCGAAGCGGTTGCGAAGATAGATGGCGAGGCCGTTCATCAACAGCATGAACAGCAAAAGCACGATGATCGCGGCGCTGGTCTTCTCGACGAACCCGCGGTCGACTTCGTCCGACCACAGGAAAATCTGCACCGGCAGCACGCTCGACGGGTCGGTAATGCCATGGGCCGGCGCGGCGATAAAGGCGCGCATGCCAATCATCAACAAAGGCGCGGTTTCGCCCAGCGCGCGGGCCATGCCGATGATCGTGCCGGTGAGGATGCCGGGAAGGGCGAGGGGCAGCACGTGGTGGAACACGACCTGCATCTTGGATGCGCCGACTCCCAACGCCGCATCGCGGATCGAGGGCGGCACCGAAGTGATCGCATTGCGGCTGGCGATGACGATCACCGGCATGGTCATCAGCGCCAGAGTCAGCCCGCCGACCAGTGGCGCCGAGCGTGGCAAATGCATGACATTGAGGAATACGGCCAGGCCGAGCAATCCGAAGATGATCGACGGCACGGCGGCGAGATTGTTGATCGACACCTCGATGGCGTCGGTCCAGCGATTGCGAGTCGCGAATTCCTCGAGATAGACCGCGGCCAGAACGCCGACCGGGAAGGCGAGCAGCATCGTCACCATGATGGTCAGGAAGGTGCCCTTGAGCGCCCCCCAGATGCCGACCGCGGACGGATCGGTGGCATCCGACTCGAGCAGGAAGTCGCGGTTGATCGTGCGGCGCAGCGCGGACTTTGCCTTGAGCTGTTCGACCAGTTTCTCGCTCGCCGCGTCGCCTTCCTGCTTGGCCGCGACGTCGACTTTGCTCCCGACCGGCAGCCACAGGGTCACGCTGCGGTTGAGCAGTCCAGGATCGCGAACCAGCTGGCGACCGACCGACCGCACCGCCGCCGCGCCAAACATATTCTCGGCCGCCGGACCAAAAGTCGCGCTGGCGGCCTTGGCCAAGACGCCTTCGATGTCAGCGCCGGCGATCACTACTTCGGCATCGGGGCCCTTGATCGCCGTCGGGTCGAGGATCAGGTCGGAGCGGGGGAAGTCGATCGCAATCGCCGCTTGATATTGGGTGAATCCGCCCAGGCCCTTCCACGCCATGTTGACCAGCAGGAAGGCGAGGAAAAACGCCGACAGGCCCACCGCGAACAGGCCGGCGAGCCGGAACCGCCGCTCGGCCGCGTAGCGTTTGCGCAGTCGCGAATCTTTCGACGGGCTGACCCGCCGTGCCGGGGCCCCGCTACTCATACGCCTCCCGATACCGCCGCACGACGGTCAATGCGATCAGGTTCAAAACCAAAGTGATCAGGAACAGCGCCAGCCCAAGCGCGAACGCGGCGAGGGTCTTGGCGCTGTCGAATTCCTGGTCGCCGGTCAGCAACTGGACGATCTGGGTGGTGACCGTGGTCACGCTGGCGAACGGGTTGGCGGACATGTTGGCGGCGAGGCCGGCGGCCATGACCACGATCATGGTCTCGCCGATCGCCCGGCTGACGGCCAGCAGCACGCCGCCGACGACGCCCGGCAACGCCGCTGGAAGCACGACCCGGCGGATGGTCTCCGACTTGGTCGCGCCCATTGCCAGCGATCCGTCGCGCATCGCCTGCGGCACCGCGGCGATCGAATCGTCGGCCATCGAGCTGATGAAGGGGATGATCATGATGCCCATGACGAGGCCGGCGGCGAGCGCGCTCTCGCTGCTGGCCGAGGTGATGCCGATAGCGAGTCCGAAGTCGCGCACATGAGGGGCGACGGTCAGCGCTGCGAAATAGCCATAGACCACGGTCGGCACGCCAGCGAGAATCTCGAGCATCGGCTTCATCCACGACCGCACGCGCGGGTGGGCGTATTGGGTGAGGTAAATCGCGCTCATCAGGCCCAAGGGAATGGCGACGATCATGGCGATGATCGCGCCGATGAACACCGTGCCCCAGAACAATGGGATGGATCCGAACGCACCCGATGACCCCGCCTGGTCGGGGCGGAGCGCCATCTGCGGGCTCCACTGCGTGCCAAACAGAAACTCGTTGACCGGCACCAATTTGAAGAAGCGCAAGCTCTCGAACATCAGCGACAGGAGAATGCCGAGCGTCGTCAATATGGCGATTAGCGAGGCTGCGACCAGCACCACCATCAGCCATCGCTCGACCCCGGTGCGAGCGCGGAACTGGGCCGAGGTGCGGCGCAGGGCAAAGGCCGCCGACGCGAAAGCAAGCAGTATCGCGATGCCGCCACCAATCGTCGCGAAGCGGGTCTCGGCCTCGGTGAAGCGCGGCACCAGCGTCGACGATTCGGGGTTGAACCCGCTCTCAATATCGCCGCTCGCCATGCCCTTCGCTTCGGACAGGATCGACTCGCGCTGCATGTCGAACGCCGGCAGCACGCGCCCTTCGGGACTGGCCAGCACCGCCTGCTCGACCAAGCGAGATTGCACCGGCGACCAAATGGCGAGCAACAGCAAGGCGGGCAAAGCGGCCCACATCGCGGCGTAAGCGGCGTGATAGACCGGTAGCGAGTGGAGCCGGGTCGTGCCCCTCAAGCGGCTGGCCCGAGAGAATCCGAGCCATCCCGCAATGGCGGCAACGGCCAGCACCGCGGCAAGCGCAATGGTCAGGCTCATTACGCTCGCCGCCGTTCGCTATTTCAGGGTCGACGGATCGAGTGGAGTAAGCGCCGCCGCTTGCGCCGCCGCGGCGCTGGCATCGGCCCCGCCGAACGGCACCAGGCCGACGCGCTCGAGCGATCCACCTTTGCTCCACTCCTTGGCGTAGGCCGCGACAAAATCCTTGAGCCTCGGCTTGGCCGCGAGATGCTCGCCCTTGACGTAGATGTAGAGCTTGCGCGCGCCAGGGTAGGAGAGATCGCTGATGGTCGCTTCGGTCGGCGCGACGCCGGCGATCTGGACCGGGCTGACCTTGTCCGCATTCTCCTCGAGATAGGAGAAGCCCAGAACGCCCAGCGTGCCCGGGTCGGCGGCGACTTTCTGGACGAGGAGGTTGTCGTTCTCGCCGGCCTCGACATAAGCGCCGTCCTCGCGGACCTTGGTGCACAAATCCTTGTGCTTCGCCTCGTCCGCTTTGGCCAAGGCCTTCATCGCCGGATCGGTGTCGCAGCCCTTGGTGAGATAGAGGTCGGCGAGGCTGTCAC
The DNA here is from genome assembly GCA_039915275.1 of Sphingomicrobium sp. GTDB lineage: Bacteria > Pseudomonadota > Alphaproteobacteria > Sphingomonadales > Sphingomonadaceae > Sphingomicrobium. Next base: position 5,064 of record JBDSNQ010000100.1, on the reverse strand, counting down.
GCGTGCCCGAAGTCGGCGGCGGGCCGAGCACCCGAATCTTGGTCGCCGGCAGTAACGGATTGACGTCGTGCCAGGTCTGCGCGGTGTTGGGTCCCTTGCCGAACGGATTGGCGGCCAGCGCCTTGTAGATGTCGGCTTGCGTCAGGTTCATCGGGGTCGAGCCCTTGGCCTCGATCAGAGTCAGTCCGTCGATCCCGATCGGCACTTCGATGATGGTCTTGGCGCCGGCCGTGGCGCAGGCGTCATATTCGCTTTTCTTCATCGGTCGCGAGGCATCGACGATATCGGGAAAGCTGCTTCCAACGCCGCTGCAGAACAGCTTCATGCCGGCCCCGGTGCCGGTCGATTCGACAATCACGCTGGTGCCGGCCGTGGCGCGCTGGAATCCTTCCGCGACGGCCTTGGTGAACGGATAGACGGTCGACGATCCGACGATCTTGATCTGCTGGCCGGAGCCGCTTTGGGATCCGCCACTACCGCACGCGGCGAGCAATCCAGTGACAACGATCAGGGACACAAGCTTGGTCATTGCAATTCCTCGTCGAAGGGAAGCCATCGCCGGCGCCTTAGCCGGGGCATCTGACGCTTACATGACAGTCGCGTTACATTTTTGTGACAGCGGCGCCCGTCACGATGCGATCGGCAGCCGAACTACGACCTCGGTTCCCTCGCCGACAATGCTTTTGATGTCGAGCGAACCCCGGTGCCGCTCGACGATATGCTTGACGATGGCCAGGCCGAGGCCGGTGCCACCCGATTCGCGGCTGCGCGCGGCATCGACGCGGTAGAAGCGCTCGGTCACCCGGAGCAAATGCTCGCGCGCTATTCCGGGGCCGTTGTCGGCGACCGTCAAGCGGATCCAATTGCCCTCGACGACGGCCGCGACGCCGATGGCGCAATCACCGTCCTCGCAGCCGTAGCAAATCGCATTGCTGAGCAGATTGTCGAGTAATTGCATGAGTTGCGCGGGGTCGCCGAGGATCGCCGGAACGTCCTCGCCGACGTCGAGCCGGATGCTGCATTGCCGGTTGCGCTCCCGGGCATTCTCGACCGCGCTCGCCGTGACCTGGGCAATCGACACTTGGTCGGCGGGGGTGACGAACCGCACCGCCTCGATCCGTGACAGGCTCATCAAATCCTCGATGATGCGCAGCATCCGCCTGGCCTCGCCGCGGATGATCGAGCCGAACTTTGCCCGCTGTTCGCCATCAACCTCGGCGTCGTCGGCGAGCGTTTCAGAATATCCCAATATGGTCGATAAGGGCGTGCGCAGCTCGTGGCTGGCGTTGGCGACGAAATCGACCCGCATCCGCTCGGCCGCGATGGTCGCCGAGCGGTCGATCAGACGGACCAGCAGCATCCCTTCGTCGATGGCGCGAATCGACAGCGTCCACGGGCGCCCGAATTGCCCGATCCCGGTGATCTCCACATCCCCGGCGGCGCCCGGCAGGATATGCTCCAGCGCCTGGGGATGGCGGATCGCGAGGCGTACGTCCTTGCCCTCGATCGCTTCCCCGAACAGCGCCCGCGCCGCCGCGTTGGCGTGCCGCACGATGCCGCGATCAATGACCATCGCCGGTTCGTCGAGCGCGTCGAGGAAGGATTGGATGCCGGCGGAAGCCATGGTCTGGCTATATCCATCCCCCGCTAGAAAAGCGCCCCCTAGCTCAGGCGAGCGAGGAGGCGCTGTTCTGGAGCGAAGTGGATCGATTGGCGCTAGAATTCGAGCTGGGCGCGAACCGCCGCCGTATTGACGCCGAACTTGCGCTTGTCCGCCGGCTTGGTCGGGTCGGCAAGTCCCAGCGCCCGGGTCCCGCCGGTGACATCGACATGGCCGAACTGGGCCATGAAGCGCAAATAATCCATCGGGTTCCAGATCACGCTCGCCTGATAGCCGAGTTGCTTGCCGCCGTTGACGTAGAAGGGCGCAACAAAGGTGGCCGAATTATCGACCCGGTCGCTCAGCTTGACATAGTCGATCCGGCCATTGACCTGGATCGCGCCCCAGCCGCCATCCTGGAATGGCTTGAGGACCTTGGTCCGATCCCATTTGCCGCCTTTGTAGCCGCGCGTTTCGCCGGTCAGGAAATAGCCGACTTCGGCATAGCCGCCCCAGAACGACGGACTGCCGTTGAAGGCGGTTCCAATTGCGGTGTCATTGTCCGTTGGATCGCCGTTGATCGCGGCGAACTGGGTCGGCGTGAAGGTGTCCCGAACCCACAGCTTCTGGGCTTCTCCAGCGAAGTGCAGGCTCTTGTGGATCGCCGCCAGCTCGATGCCAACCACGTCATCGCCCTTGGCGGCAATTGTGCCCGTGTCGATAAATCGCTGATCGGTGAGCTGGGTCAACGGGCGTGTGCGATACTGTGTCCCGAGCGATTCCTGGGCGTTCTGGCGATGCTGGAAATTGGCTCCGATATGAAGCCGGGTGCTGCCCATCATCGGTGAGTAAACGCCGCGGACCGATGCCTGCCAGCCGGTCCGCTGGAAGTTCGGGGTGGTGCTGTTCGAGCCGACGAAATCGTTGATCGGCTGGCTGAAAATGCCGGCCTGCAGCAAATAGCTATCGGCCTTCTTGTCCGACAGCTGGATGCCGATGCCGAGCCGGCGATTATAGTTGAACGCGTCGGTGAAGGACGCGCGCTCGAGCATGCTGCCGAGGCGCGAACTGGTCATCGTTTCGAGGCTCGAATAGGGGTAGAAATTACCAACGCTGATCTGCAGCGGCTTGTTTTTGAAGTCGTAGGTGAGGATGATGTCCTCATAATCGACGGTCGCCTGGGCGAGGTTCAATTCGAACTTATAGCCAAAGCCGCCGGGCATGGTTCCTTCGGCGCCGAACACCAAGCGGCGGGCGCGCGTGTTCCAGCCGAGGTTGGCAAAATTGACATTGCTGACCGTGCCGCGGCGCTCGTCGCCGTCGGGGAAGCCGACATAGCCCGCGTCCCACTGCATGAAGCCCTTGGGCTTGAACGACCAGCCCGCATCCTTGTCCTCCAGTTGGGGGCCGCCTTTCCAGCTTGGCGTGGTCTTGGCCATTTGCGATTTGACGCCTTCCAGCGCTTCCTGGAGCGCTTCGACCTGGGCCTGGAGAAGCTCGATCTTGGCTTCCGCGTCGTCGGTCGGAGCGACCGCTGCGATCGCCGCGTCGGCGGTCGCGTCGGACTGGTCGGGCTCGGTCGGCTCTGGCTGGGTGGCGGCCGCCGGCTCCTGCGCAACAGCAGTGCCGGAAAAAGTGAGCACGCTGCCACCCAGGAGTGCAGCCAAAACGGTCTTGCGGATCATTTGAAGTCCCTTTCCCCCGACCTCACTGCGGAGGTCTCAATTGTCTGTGTCTGAAATGTCGGCGTTATTTGAGGCTGGCGAGATTTAGCGGCACCAGCCCGCGCGCCGCGGCCTGGCTGCGGGCGCGGATGGCGGTTGGCGCCGCCACCATGCCGGCGCGGAGCAGATAGCCGTTCGGTCCGAACGCGCTTTCCTTGGTGAATTCCGCGACGAATGCCCGCACCGCCGGAATGGCGCCGACATGGGCATTCTTGACGTAGACGTAGAGCGGCCGCGCGCCGGGATATTTGAACGAGCTGATCGACTGGTAGGTCGGCACCACGCCGTTGATCGGGAGCCCCTTCAATTTGTCGGCATTCTCTTCGAGATAGGAGTAGCCGAAAATGCCGATGGTGCCGGGGTTGGCCTCGAGCTTCTGGACGATGAGATTGTCGTTCTCGCCGGCTTCGATGTAGCCGCCGTCGGTCCTGACCGCGGTGCAGATCGCCTTGAACTTGGCCTCGTCGCTCTTCTTCATCGACGCCATGCCGGCATTCGCTTCGCACGGCGGGGTCATGATCAGTTCGCCCAAGGCATCGCGCGTGCCGCTGGTTGACGGCGGTCCATAGACCCGGATCGGCAGCGCCGGCAATTTACCGTTGACGTCCTTCCAGGTCCTGGTCCGGTTGGGCCGGCCGAACGGTGTCTTGGCGATCGCCAGGTAAATGTCGCGTTGGGTCAGGCCGGCGAGCGGATTGCCCTTGGCGGTGGCGAAAGCGACGCCGTCGAGTCCGACCTGGATCTCGGTAATCTTGGTGACGCCATTGGCGGCGCACAATTTGGCCTCGGACGCCTTCATCCGCCGCGAGGCGTTCTCGATGTCGGGGAAGCGCTCGCCGACCCCGGCGCAGAACAATTTCATGCCGGCGCCAGTGCCGGTCGATTCGATGATCGGCGTGCCGAGCCGCGGATTGGCGCGGGCAACGCGCTCGGCAACCGCTTTGGCGAACGGATAGACGGTCGACGAGCCGACCTCGCGCATCTGCGTGCGGGCTTCGGCCGCGGTCGGCAGTGACACTGCTGCCAGCAGCGCCGCGAAATAAGTAAATTTGTGGTCCATCAGGCTCCCCATGTCGGGCGGGCCAACGCCGTCCGATGGATTGCCAATTAGGATCCAAAAGCTACGCGCGAATGACGGCGCCGTGACACATAAATGACAGGATAATCGGGCGCGATGCGACCGGCATTCACCCCAGATAATTGGGCTGGAAGCTCGCGATGCGGCGCATTTCCGCCCAGTCGCGGAACCGGATTTCGCGCCCTTTGCGTTCGATCAGGCCCTGGCGCTCGAGGTCGGCGAAGACGCGGTTGACGTTGACCGAGGTCTGGCCGGTGATGTCGGCGATCTGCTGCTGGGTGAAGGGGTTGGACAGTCGGCCATTTTCGCCCTCGATCCCGCTCCGGGTCGCGGTTTCGCACAGCAGATGCGCGACCCGCGCGGTGGAATCGCGCCGCCCGCAATTGACCAGCCATTCATAGCTGATCGCTTCGTTGCGCTGGATCAGGCGCCAGAAGAAGCGGCATAGCTCGGGGTGGGCATCGATGATGCGGTCGAGGTCGGCCGCTTTGCCGACGATGATTTCGCTGCGCACAATCGCCTGGATACCATAATCGGCCAGCCCTTCGTTGGGCAGGATCCCTTCGCCCTGAAAGCGCAGCGCGACGATTTGGCGACGACCGCTGCCATCCGATTTATATTTGCACAGGATGCCGGAGCGGACGAAAATAACTTCGTCGGGC
>JBDSNQ010000114.1:0-3356 GCA_039915275.1 Sphingomicrobium sp. | reverse complement strand
ACCGACGACGTCGTCGCCAACGCCGTCGCCAAGCGCGCCGCGAAACGCGCCGACTGGATCGTCGCCAACGACGTGTCCGGGGACGTCATGGGTGGCACCCACAACCGGGTGCATCTGGTCACCGCGCGCGGCGTCGAGGATTGGCCCGAAGCGAGCAAGGACAGCGTCGCAGCGCATCTCGTCACGCGGATCGCCGAGGAGCTGGCATGATCAACATCAAGCTAAGCCGATTGCCTCACGGCGCGGGCCTGCCGTTGCCCAGCTATGCAACCCAAGGCGCGGCCGGCCTCGATGTCGTCACCGCAGTCGATGTGTCGCTGGCGCCGGGCGAGCGGATGGCGGTGCCGACCGGCTTCGCGATCGAAATTCCCCCCGGTTATGAAGTGCAGATCCGGCCGCGCTCGGGCCTCGCGCTCAAGCATGGCGTCACCTGCCTCAACACGCCGGGCACGATCGACAGCGATTATCGCGGCGAGGTGAAGGTCATCCTCGCCAACCTCGGCGCCGACACATTCTCGGTCGGCCGCGGCAAGCGCATCGCCCAACTTGTGCCCGCCCCCGTGCAGCGCGCGACGTTCGAGGAGGTGGCGGAGCTGAGCGGCACGGCGCGCGGCAGCGGCGGGTTCGGCTCCACCGGCGGATGACCCTCAGCGACGCCGAGCTCGAGCGCTATGCGCGGCACATCGTGCTGCCGCAGATTGGCGGACCGGGCCAGCGCAGGTTGAAGGCGGCGAGCGTGGCATTGGTCGGCGCCGGTGCCATCGGCAGCGCAGCTCTGCCGGCGCTGGCCGGTGCGGGCATTGGCCGGCTGACGATCATCGATGACGACGTGGTCGAAATCACCAACCTGCACCGCCAGCTGATTTATCGCGAGGACCAGGTCGGCGAAGGAAAAGCCGCCGCCGCTGCGGGTTTTTCGCGCAATCTCAATCCATACGTCGAAGTGAATCCGGTCAATCGTCGAATTATCGACGACAATGCGGGCGACTTGCTTGCAGATCATGACATGGTCCTTGACGGAAGCGACAATTTTGCGACCCGCCTGGCGGTCAATCAGGCGTGTGTAGCGCTTGAGATTCCATTGGTCTCGGCGGCTGCCGCGCAGTTCCAGGGACAAATCGCCTTGCTCCGCGGCTGGCAGGCGGACCAGCCCTGTTACCGCTGCTTTGTCGGCGATGCCTTCGACCGCGACGATTGTGATACATGTGCGGAATTGGGGGTGCTCGGTGCGCTGACCGGGGCGGTTGGAAATCTCGCCGCGCTGATCGCATTGAGGGCGATATTGGGGATCGGCGAGGACGTCGCCGGAAAGCTGTTTGTGTTGGACGGGCTGGCGCTGAACTGGCGATCGCTGACGCTTCCGAAGGCCAGCAACTGCAGAACGTGTGGGGGACGAGATGCGGCGACTTCATGATCTGGACGCCAAGGACCGCGAAATCCTCGCGCTGCTGGAGGCCGACGGGCGGCGCGCCAATTCGGAGATCGCGCGGCTGACCGGGCTGTCCGCGCCGACGGTCGCGGAACGCATTGCAAGGCTGCGCGATATTGGCGTGATCCGGGGATTCACGGTCGACATTGATCCCGCCCGGATCGGCCTGCCGATTGCGGCGATCATCGAATTCCAGCCGCGTAGCAATGACGACGAACGGGCCGTCACCGCGATCAACAATCATCCCGCGGTACAATGCTGCTACCGGGTTACCGGGCCGAGCCTGCTGGTGCTGATCGTGCGCGTCGCCGACAATGCGGCGCTGACCCGGCTGTTGGCGGAATTCACGCACTTCGGCGACACCAAAACCGCCGTCATCCTGGCGACGGAATTGGACAAGCGCTTTTACTTTGCCGACGCGCCGGATCAGCCGACACCTTAGCTTTGTCGCCCAAACGCGGCGATAAGCTTTCATCCTGCAATCAAAATCGAACCGGATCGCCGTAGCGCGCATGGTTCCAGCGCCGAACCGCGATAGATTCCAGCCTCAAGTATAGGGTTTGGGGATTTCGATGAAATTGGTGGCCCTGCTGATCGTAGCCGCGGTTCCGGCGCTGGCGTCTTGCGCGGTCAATTCCGCCGCGACGGTGGCACAGGCCGACCCGCAGGCGGTCGTCGATGGCTTGCTGGCAACGGACAGGGCGTTCTCGGCACAAGCGGCAGGCAAACCACTCGCGGCCGCCTTACCAGCGATGTTCGACGACACCGTGATCCTGCCGCTGCCGACCGGGACCTTTGCGACCGGCCGGGAGGCGGCGATTGCGGCGCTCAACGCGAACCCGGTCAACGCCGGGGCCAGCGCGCAATGGGCGCCGGTCCGGGCGGGAATTTCGGCCGACGGGACGCAGGGTTTCACTTACGGCTTCATGACCGTCCGCGCCGCCGGCAAGCCGGACGTCCGCGCCAAGTACCTCGCTTACTGGGTCAAGCGGCCCGAAGGGTGGCGGGTCGCTGCCTACAAGCGCGCAGCGAGCGGCCCCGGCGACGTGCAGACACAGCTTCGTGCGGCGGCCCTGCCCGCGCGCATGATCCCGCCAAATTCTGATGCTCGCACCATCGACGCGTATCGCGCGGGCCTGGCAGCCAACGAAAAAGCGTTTTCCGACCAGTCGCAGATCATCGGCATCGGCCCGGCATTTCTCGAATTCGGCGCGGAAGATGCAATGAACATGGGACCCGGACCGGATTTCACTTTTGGCAACCAGACGATCAGCTCCGGCTTTCCACCGGGCAACAAGCCTCCGCCATTCTATTGGTCGGCGGATGCCGGCGCACTGGTTGCGTCGAGCGGCGACCTTGGAGTCACTTGGGGGCTCATTCGCCCCCATGTTCCCCGCCCTGCTGGCGAGCGTCAGGGCGGCGCGTTTTTTACTATATGGCGCCGGGCGACGCCCCAAGCACCTTGGCGCTATATCGCCGAATAGCCGTCAGGCTTTTCGGCGCCGGGCCCCGCGAGAACCCCTTTTCGCGGGGCCCTTTGCTTCTTTGGCGTCGATCCATTCGACCGCCTGGTCGAGCGTAACGGCTTTGGGATCGGCGGTCTTGGGCAAGGTCGCGTGGATGGTGCCGTCGCTGACGTACGGGCCGTATTTGCCCTCCAGCACCTTGATCTCCTTGCCGCTCACCGGATGCGGACCAAGGACGGCGATCGGCTCGCGCGATCCGCCGCGCTTGCCCGCACCGGACGCAGCGTCGGCGAGCTTGGCGACGGCGGCGTTCATGCCGGTCTCGAACACCTCGGCGGTTGAGGCGAGCCGCGCATATTTGCCGTCGTGGAGCAAATACGGCCCGTAGCGGCCGATCGAGGCGCTGATCGGGTTCCCGGTTTCCGGGTGCGGTCCGATCGTCCGCGGCAGCGACAGCAATT
>JBDSNQ010000049.1:0-24034 GCA_039915275.1 Sphingomicrobium sp. | reverse complement strand
GGCCGTTACTGCGTAGATTTGCCCGTATTCCCAGAGCCTTGAGCTGCTGGTTCAATGGGCTTCGAAGGGCTTGAAAAAAACTTCCGCAACCTCGGAACCGTCCTCAAAGACGATACGTTTATGCATTCGGATAGCGAACTTTTGCCCCCCCGCTCTCGCTATCCGATACAATGGGCCCGGAACCGCTTACCCTCCCCCCCGGTAGCGCTTCCGGGCCCGCATTTGTCTAGGGGCCCTTCACATCACCAATTGAAGCGCCATCGGACGAAGCCTGGGCAGCACCGGCTTTCCGCGCGGCGCGCCAATGGGTCAGCCGGATCGCGAGGATGGCGAATTCATAGAGGCCGTAGAGCGGCACCAGCAGCAGCAGCATCGACACCACATCGGGCGGCGTCAGCACCGCCGCCACGGCGGCCGAGGCGACGATCGCATAGCGGCGCGACTTGGCCAGCTGCTCGCGAGTGACGATCCCGGCGCGCTCGAGCACCATCAGCAGCACCGGCATCAGGAACGCTACGCCGAAGCCGAACAAGAAGCGCATCACGAACGACAGATAATTGCCGACCCCGGGCAGCGCCTCCTGCTGCACGCCGCCGATATTGCCCTGGTAGCTCAACAGGAAATGCAGCGCCCACGGCATCGCCAGGAAGTAAGCGAAGCTCGCCCCGCCCGCGAAAAAGAATGGCGTCATCAGCAGGAACGGCAGAAACGCCTTCTTCTCCTTGAGATACATGCCGGGCGCGACAAACCGCCAGATCTGCGTCGCCAGCACCGGGAAGCTGATCATCAGCGCGGCGAAGAAGGCGACCTTCACCTCGACGAAGAAGGCTTCGAAAATGTCGGTGTAGATGAGCTTGCCCTGCCCCGCCCGCAGCAACGGCTGGACCAGCACCGCGAAGATCGGCCGCGCGAAATAAAGGCAGGTGAAAAAGGCCACCGCCAGCGAGGCTGCGCACCACAGCAAGCGGCGGCGAAGCTCGATCAAATGCTCGAGCAGCGGCGCCTTGCGCTCGTCGATGTCGTGGATCACGGCAGCGGCCGCTGATTGGGCGGGATCGGGTCGTCGTCGGGCGCGGCCGGCGCCTCAAGCGGCAACCCAGGTTCGTCCTCGGCATAGCCCGTCGGGTTGGGTAGCGCGGTCATCACCGGGTCGGGATAGTCGCCCTCGGCCGGGTGAGCGGCGAGAATGCGCTCATTCTCCTCGCGCCACTTGCGGTCCATTTCCTCCAATTCGGCCTCGCGGATGACATTCTCGACGCCGGCGGTGAAGTGGCGCGCATAGCCGCGGATCTGCCCGACCCAGCGGCCGACGGTCATCATCGTGCGCGGCAATTCCTTGGGCCCGATGAACAACAGGGCAAGGACCGCGACGACAATCAGTTCGGAAGAGTCGACGCCGAACATCGACCGAGTGACTTAGCGCGCGCTGTCGTCGGTCGGCGGCACGATCGGATCAGGGGCACGCGGTTGCGGCGTGACGTCGATCGGCGGTTGCTGTTGCGGCGGAATTTGCCGAGTGTCGGGCGCATGCGGCTTGTCCTCGTCCGACATGCCCTGCTTGAAGCTTTTCAGCCCCTTGGCGACATCGCCCATCATCGACGAGAAGCGATTGCCGCCGAACAGCAGCAGCAGGATGATCGCGAATATGAGGATATGCCAGAGGCTGAAACCGCCCATGAAGATACTCCGGACAAGTGAACTGCCCCCTCTTAGTCCTCCTCGTCGCCGCTTTCCAGTTGCAGTTGCAGCGCGCCCTCGTCGAGCGGGTCGAGCAGCCCGGCAGCCTTCAAATCGTCGATCCCTGGCAGGTCGCGGCGCGAGCCCAATCCGAAGTGCGACAGGAATTCCGCCGTGGTCGCATAGAGCAATGGCCGCCCCGGTCCTTCGCGGCGGCCGGCGGCGCGGACCCAGCCGGCGTCCATCAGCACGTCGATCGTGCCCTTGGAGATCTGCACGCCGCGAATGGCCTCGATCTCGGCCCGGCTGACCGGCTCGTGATAAGCGACGATCGCGAGCGTCTCGGTCGCCGCCCGCGACAATCGCCGCGGCTCCTCGCGCGTCCGGCGCAGCAGATGCGCAAGGTCGGGGGCGGTCTGGAAATGCCAACGCCCGCCGCGCTCGACCAGATCGAGGCCGCGCCCGGCATAATGGTCGGCGAGCTCAGCCAAGGCGGCGGCGACGTCGCCCTCGCCGGCATATTCGGCGATGTCCTCAGGGCTGAGCGGGGTCGCGGATGCGAACAAGGTCGCTTCGACGGCGCGAACGAACTCGTCCATCAGGCGGTCCTCAGCATGATAGGTGAGAAGGCCGAATCCTGGGCGATGTCGACGCGGCCTCGGCGGGCGAGCTCCAATGCGGCGACGAAGCTTGAGGCCAGCGCCGAGCGGCGGAACTGCGGGTCCTGGGTCGGCGGCAGGAACGCTTCGAGCTCGGTCCAGTCGAGCTTGGTCCCAAGCATTCGCCCGACCCGCTCGAGCGCTTCCTCCAATGTCATCACCGAGCGCGGATGGATGACGTGCAGCGGCGGCGTCGCGCGCGCCTTGACCGTGCCATAAGCGGCGAACAAGTCGAACGGGCGGGCGTGCCAGGCCGAGGTGCGGATCAGGCGCAGGCCTTCGGGAGCGCCGCGCGCGAACACATCGCGGCCGATGCGGTCGCGGCCGAGCAGCCGCGCCCCGGCCTCGCGCATCGCATCGAGGCGCTGGAGCCGCAACTGGAGCCTGAGCGCGATCTCCTCGGCGCTGGGATCGGCCTCGGGGTCCTTGGGCAGCAGCAGGCAGGACTTCAAATAGGCAAGCCACGCCGCCATGACGAGATAATCGGCAGCAATCTCCAGCTTCAGCGCCCGCGCTTCGGAAATGTAAGTGAGATATTGCTCGACCAGTTCAAGGATCGAGATAGCCGCGAGATCGACCTTCTGCGCCCGGGCGAGCGTCAGCAGCAGGTCGAGCGGCCCCTCCCACCCGTCGATGTTGAGCGTGAGCTCATCATCGGCGGCAATCACCAGGTCGAACGTGTCGGGGTCGGACATGGCTATTCTCTAACCGTTCGGGCTGAGCCTGTCGAAGCCCTGCCCCATTCTCAAGTTGCAAAAACAAGGACAGCCCTTCGACAAGCTCAGGGCGAACGGCCGTAATGTCAAACCAACGCCAGCAGCGCGTCCCTTTTCGCCACGGCATCGGCGAAGTCGGCGCCGTCGTCGGCGACCAGGACGGTGGCCATTGCGCGCGCCAGCCGCGCTTCGCCGTCGCTGGTCATCGCCGGCACCGCGCTTGCCACCGCGACCATTTCTTCCATTTTGCCCGAGCAGTGGAGCGCGACGTCGCAGCCGGCGGCGACAACGCCTGATGCGCGCTCCTCGAAGTCGCCCGTGAGTGCCTCCATCCCGAGGTCGTCGCTCATCAGCCAACCTTCGAAGCCGATGCGGCCGCGGATGATGTCGTGGATCACGGTCGGCGACAGGCTCGCCGGCCGCTCCGTGTCCCAAGCGGTGTAGACGACGTGGGCGGTCATCCCCATCGGGGCGGCGCGCAGCCGCTCGAACGGTTCGAGGTCGATCTCCAATTCCTCGGCGGTGGCGGTGACGATGGGCAGCTCCTTGTGGCTGTCGGCCAGCGCCCGGCCGTGGCCCGGCAGATGCTTGATCACGCCGACCACACCGGCCGACGCCATGCCGTCGAGCACCGCGCGGCCCAAGGCGGCGACCTGCATCGGTTCGGAGCCCAAAGCGCGGTCGCCGATGATGTCGTGCGCGCCTTCCTGGCGGACGTCGAGCAAGGGCAGGCAATTGACGTTGATGCCGCACGATTTGAGCGTCAGCGCGATCGCGCGAGCGTTCGATCGCGCCGCCTCGATCGCCGACGACGGCGCCGCTTGATAGAGCTGGGCGAAGACCTCGGCGGGCGGAAATGATGGCCATTCGGGCGGCCGCATTCTTACCACCCGGCCGCCTTCCTGGTCGATCAATATCGGCAGGTCGCCGCGCCCGGACAGGTCGCGCAAGGCGTCGGTCAGCCGCAAGAGCTGAGCCTGGTCGGCGCAATTGCGCTTGAACAATATGTAGCCGGCGGCATCGGCGTCGCGGAAGAAAGCGCGTTCTTCAGGGGTAAGCTCCAGCCCTGCGAGCCCGTAAATCGCCGCTTGCATCAGTTAGCTACAAAGCAATTCTCGCCGGCCACGCGCAGCGCCTGGCAGGCCTGCTTGGCATCGGTCGGCGACGTCGCCCCGGCGCGCAAGCGGAAACCGCCGGCAAATGGCACCACCAATTTGGTCATCGCCTTGACGGTCGGGAAGCGGGTCGACAGCGCGGTCCAGGCGCGTTCGGCCTGGGCGGCATTCTTGTAGGCGCCGAGCTGGATGACGCTGCCCGCGGGGCCGCTTGGCGGCGCCGGCGTTGGCGTTGGCGGCTCGACCACCACCGGCACCTTGGTCTCGTTGGGCGGGAGCGTCTTGGGCGGCGCTTGAGGTTCGGGCTTGGGTGGGCGCGCGACCGCTTCTTCGGGCAGCGCGTTCAAATCGAGCTGGGCGTCGCTATCCTCGCCGGCGCTGGTCTGGAACGCGGTTTCGCTTTCGCCGGCGACGTCGAGCCCGCCGGGATCGGCCGGCTTGACCTTGTAGGGGGCTGGGTCGGCGCGGATCAGCTCGGGCGCGCCGGTCCCGGCCGGATCCTTGCGGCCGAGATAGAAGAAAGTCGCGGCGATAATGGCGACGGCGGCGAACACCATTAGCAGCGCGGCGAGCATCTTGCGCGACGAGAAGCCGCGTGGACCGTCCTCGTCATCGACCGCCTCCAGCCACGGCAGCTGGCTGTCGTCATAGCTCGACCGAAAATCCCCCATCATTCCCCCTACCGCTTCGGCAGTCCGATGACCGCGCAAGTCCGCGCGATCACCCGCATGCGCTGGCACAGCACTTCCGAATGGGCCTGCGACGTGGTCCCGAACTGCAAGCGGTAATAGATCCGGCCGCTGGGCAACTGGACCGGTGCCACGACCGCTTTCAGGCGGCGCATGCCGGGATATTTGCTGACGATCTTCCACCAGCCGAGCTTGGCTGCGCGCCGGCTGCCGTAGGCGCCGATGCGCACGACGCGGCCGTAGGCACCTTCAGAAACCGCCGCCGGCCACACCGGCATCGGCGCGGCACGCCGGACGGTCGCGGGTGCCTTCACCTGGGCCGCCCGAACGCGGGCCAGATGCGAGACCGGCCGCGCGCGCGGTTTGGCATAGGCGCGGCGGGTCGCGATTGCCTTCCGCCGCGCCGGCGCGGCCTGCGCCATCCGCACCGGGGCCGGTTCGGCGACCGGCTGCACGTCGGGCATCGGCGCTGGGTTCACTTGCGGCTCGACGACCGCCGGCTGTGGCAGCGTCACGGTCGCCACCGGCGAGTTGCGGGCGGGGCCGGCAAAATCATCGGACTGCGAGGCGGTTTGCATCCCCAGCCAATAGGATCCGGCAGCCAAAACCAATGCGGCGAGCAGCGCCCAAGGCAGCCAGTTTGTCCGGCTCACCTGGCGGCGCGGCTTACGGTCTTCCGTGAGCCACGGCAGCCGGTCCGGGTCGTAGGCCATACCACTATCGGCCATCAGCGCATTTCCTCCGCCGCCTCGACTCCCATCAGCGCGAGGCCGCTGCGGATAACCTGCCCGATCCCGAGCGCCAATTCCAGACGCGCACGCGAAACATCTTTTTGATTTTCAATCAGGAAACGGCGGGCGGGGTCGTCGTTGCCGCGGTTCCACAAGGCGTGGAACTGGGCGGCGAGCTCGTAGAGGAAAAAGGCGATGCGGTGCGGCTCATGGGCCAAGGCCGCAGCCTCAATCACCCGCGAATATTGCGCGGCGAAACGGACCAGGCCGAGTTCCTCGTCGTCGAGCAGCGACAGATCCGCCGCCGCCGCCAAATCGATGCCCGCGTCCGCCGCCTTGCGCTTCAATGACGACACCCGCGCATGGGCATATTGGACGTAGAACACCGGATTGTCCTTCGACGCCTCGACCACCTTGGCGAAGTCGAAATCGAGCGGCGTATCGGCGCGCTTAGTCAGCATCATGAACCGCACGACGTCCTTGCCGACTTCCTGGACGACCTCGGCCAAGGTGATGAAATCGCCCGAGCGCTTGGACATTTTCACGGGCTCGCCGGCGCGGAACAGGCGGACCATCTGGATCACTTTGACGTCGAGATCGACGCGGTTGTCAGTGAGTGCCGAAACGGCGGCCTGGACGCGTTTGACCGTGCCGGCATGGTCGGCGCCCCAAATGTTGACGAGGTGGTCGGCGCTGTCGGCCTTGGTCAGATGATAAGCGGCGTCGGAGCCGAAATAGGTCCAGCTGCCGTCGGCTTTCTTGATCGGCCGATCTTGATCGTCGCCGAACTGGGTCGAGCGAAACAAAGTGAGTTCGACCGGCTCCCATTCGTCGTGCGGGTCGAGGCTCTTGGGCCGCTCGAGCTCGCCTTGGTAGACCAGTCCCTTGCCGCGCATGGTGTCGAGCGCGCGGTCGACCGCGCCGCTCGCCTGCAATTCAGCCTCGGACGCGAACTTGTCGTGGTGAATGCCGAGCAAAGCGAGGTCGTGGCGAATAAGGTCGAGCATCGCCGCGATCGTGCGGGCGCGAAACAGCGGCAGCCAGTCCGTTTCCGGCGCGGCTGCATATTGGTCGCCATATTCGGCCGCGAGCAGCACGCCGACCGGCACCAGATAGTCGCCCGGGTACATGCCTTCGGGGATTGCGATGGTTTCGCCGAGCGCCTCGCGGTACCGCAAGTGCACCGAGCGGGCGAGCGTATCGACCTGCGCCCCGGCGTCGTTGACATAATATTCCTTGGTGACGCGGAAGCCCGCCGCCTCGAGCAATCGCGCTAGGCTGTCGCCGACCACCGCGCCGCGGCAATGGCCCATGTGCAGCGGACCCGTCGGATTGGCCGAGACATATTCGACATTGACCCGGCTGCCCTGGCCGATGTCCGACATGCCATAGCCGTCGCCTTGGATGAGGATCGTCCGGAGTTCGTCGCGCCACGCCTCGGGCTTGAGCTTCAAATTGATGAACCCGGGCCCGGCGATTGCGACCGACGTCACCGGCGGCAGCGCTTCCAGCTTGGGCGCGATCAGTGCGGCGAGCGCGCGCGGGTTGGTCCCCGCCGCCTTGGCCAGCACCATCGCGGCGTTGGTCGCGAGATCGCCGTGAGACGCGTCGCGCGGCGGCTCGACCGCGACTGCGCGCCGCTCCAGCCCCGCCGGCAGCGCGCCCTCGGCTTCAAGCTCATCGAGCACCCCGTCGAGGAGCGCGGCATATTGGGCGTAAATCGACATGGCAGCGCCCTAGCCGAGGCTGCGGTTCGCGTCACGACTAAGGACGCTTTCCGGTTTTTACTTGTATTCCGTATAATCCGTAATTATAGCTACTTTGCAGCAGGAGGACAAAGTATTGAGAAATTTGGCCAAGGCGGCGTCGAGCGACGTCTCCAAGCGGTTCGGCTTTTGGTATGATGAGGCAATGACCCACCCGGTCGAGATTGAGCGCAACAGCGTCGTCCGAGTGATCATGATGCCCGCTTCGGAATATCACCGCCTGGCTCGCCTGGATCATATTGCCTTGGCGCCAACGGAGCTTTCCGCCAATGACATCAGGGCCATCAGGGACGCCGGATTCCGGTCGGACGACGACCATATTGAGGTCGCCGCGACCGGGTGATGTCATTCATTATCGCTACTTGTGGAGACACGAGGCTGCGCGAGATATCGAGGACGGCGCCAAAGCGAGACCGTGCCTGGTCATTGCTACGCAACAGACCGAACGAGGACTGGTGATTTACACCACGCCCATAAGCTCAAAGAATCACGATCCAGCGCATAGCATTCCAGTGCCGCTGCCCGTGCGGACGGCTTTGGGATTGTCAAAGGCCTCCCTGGTCGTCTGGAACGACCTCAATCGCTTTGTCTGGGTCGGTCCGGACGTTGAATTCAAATCGGACGAACAGCCCTACTATGGAAACGTCGGTCAGGATTTCTGGAATTCCGTGCGCAAAAAAATCCTTGCTGCCGCCGTCGCCCCGACCATTCGTACCGAATGAGCTCAGCAGCTTCCGAAGAGCCGCCGCAAAAAGAAATCAGAAGCGGTCGGGCAATTCCAACGGGCCAACCAGCTCCTCGTGGCGGGCGATGGCGAAGCGGTCGGTCATGCCGGCGATGAAGTCGCCGATGCCGCGCAGCTGGGCGGTCTGATCGCTTACGGTCTGCCACGCTTCGGGCAACAGCTTGGGATCGGCGCGATAAGCGGCGGCGAGGTTGGTCACTACCCGCTGCGCCTCCAGCCGCACCGGAACCAGCTCCGCCGAATTATACAGCCGGTCGTGGAGCAGGGTCTTGAGCGCGTCATCCTCGGCGGCGAGGGCGGCCGAGAAACCGACCAGCGCCCGCCCGGCGCCACGCACCTCGTCGATGGTCGCGACGCCCGCTTCGGCAATCCGCCGCCGGGTTTCGGCCAGCACGTCGGTCACCATGGTGCCAATCTGGGTGCTGACCAGCACTCGCAGCCGCCGGTCGAGCGGCGCGTCGGGATGGCGCTCGATCATCGCGTTCCAGTGCCGCGCCACCAGCGGCACCGCGACCAGCTCGTCCAATGCGATGATCCCGGCGCGCAGGCCGTCGTCGATGTCGTGATTGTCGTAAGCGATGTCGTCGGCGATCGCCGCCACCTGCGCCTCGAGGCTCGGCCAGCTTTCAAGCTCGAGGTCGAAACCGGCGTTGGCTTCGGCCATTGCCCAGTTCGGATCGGTCACCGGCCCATTATGCTTGGCCAGGCCCTCGAGCGCTTCCCAGCTCAAATTCAGCCCATCGAAATCCGGATATGGGGTCTCAAGTTTCGTCACCAGGCGGATGCTGTGGGCGTTGTGGTCGAACCCGCCGGCGTCGGCCAGCGCCGCGGTCAGCGCATCCTCGCCGCCATGGCCGAACGGCGGGTGGCCAAGGTCGTGAGCGAGGCACAAGGCTTCGGTCAGATCCTCGTTGAGGCCCAAGGCGCGGGCGATGGTGCGGCCGATCTGCGCGACTTCGAGGCTGTGGGTCAGGCGGACGCGGAAATGATCGCCGTCGGGCGCGACGAACACCTGGGTCTTGTGGCGCAGGCGGCGGAAGGCGACCGAGTGGATGATGCGGTCGCGATCGCGCTGGAAGATGTCGCGCACGCCGCTGCCGCCGGCCGATTGCTCCGGATGGGCCCGGCCGCGCGATCTCTGCGGGTGCGCGGCGAGGGCCAAAGCAAGGGTCATTCGGTGCTGAGTTTCCTAATCGTCAGGCCCGGCGGGCTGGTCCAGCTAAACGCGTCGACGCGGACGCTTTCAAGGTCATCGATGATAATTTTCGCATCGGCAACGCTCTTGAACGGCCCGATCAGCAACCGCGAGCGGTCCGGTGCTTGTGCAACATAGCCGCTAAGCCCTTCGAAAATATCCGTATTGCGATGTTTGATGCGCTGAAATTGCGCCGGGAGAGCATCCGGATCGGAGCCGCTGGCAAGCTGGACCCAGACCCGTGGCTTGGTCGCCGGAGAGACGGCGGACGGCGCCGATTGGCTGCGCGTTTGCGGGGTGATGCTGGCGACTTGGGCCGGTCGTTGGGCTTCGGCCGAACCGGAGTCCCGGAACAATTGGTCGATCGAGGCCAGGCGGTCGCCCGACATCGGGACCGCGCCGGAGACATTGGACGCGGCCCTGGAGCGAACCGGCTTAGGTGAGAGCGAGCCCGGCGCAGGTCCCGCGCCGGGTTGCGGCACATAGGCGTAGGTCGAGCTCGGGGCATAATATGGCTGGCCCGAATCCGGGAAAATACCGAGGTTCACGGCCGCGGCCTTCTGGTCCGAGCGGAGCAACGGCAGCTTGGCCAGGAACGGCGCCATCTGCGCCGACGAACCCGGCATGGCGGTGTCGAGCGTGCGCCGCGCTCCAGCCACATCGCCAGCCAGCGCGAGCACCAGCGCGCGGCATCGCGCCGCGCCGGCGTCGCCCCGGCCCATCAGGGGTCCGAGCATGGCAATCGCGCCGGCTTTGTCGCCGGTGATCGCCAGGCTCAAGGCGAGTCGGCGCCGCGCCTCGTCGCCATCGCTGCCGGACAAAGCGGCGCGATAGTCGGCCTGGGCTTCGGCGTGGCGGCCAAGTAGATCATAGGCGAGCCCACGATCGGTGCCGAACATCGCCGCGGTGGCGCCCAGCTGCTGGGCGCGGGCGAAATAGGGCATCGCGCCGACCGCATCGCCGTCGACCACCATCGCCGCCGCCAGGCCGGCCTGGGGCAGCGGGCTGGTCGGGAAAACCTCATCGGCGCGGCCGAAAAAGCCGACCGCGGCCTGGCTGTCGCCGAGCGCGAGCGCGGCCTTGCCGGCCCCGATCAACGCCAGGAAATCCTTGGGCGACGTGGCCAGGACCCGAATGTGTCGCGCCAGCGCCGCTGGGGGCGTCTCGCGCTGCCCGTATATGGGCGCGGAATAAGGGGTCGATGGATAGGCAGTCACCTGCGCCGACGCGCGCCCTGCGAGCAGCGCAAGCCCGACGCAGCTCAGCATCAGCGCGGCGACGCGAAGTCGGTAGGTGAAGATCCTCATCCTGAACGCCATTGCGCCAGCGGAGCTTGCGCAAAGATTTATGGCTAGAGCAGTAACGACGAGCCGTGCAGCCCCGGCGACGGGACGGGGTTGCACGGGGTCAAAACCCTATTGGTTATTCTGCCGATTGAGGAAGCGAGGAATGTCGATCGGCTCGCGGCGGAACTCGGGCGCCGCTTCGTCTTCGGCCTGGGCCTTGGCGGCGCCGCGGGCGATATTCGACATGCGCTCGAACAAGGTGCCGCTTTCGCGCGGCGCTTTGGGCGGCTCGACGTCGTTGCCGGTCATGTCCTCGGACAGATCGTCGCCATCCATGTCGGCGAGTTCGTCGTCGGTCGGCGGAGCGATCGGCGCGCCCGACACCGGGCTGGTCAAAATGTCGTCGCTGTCGAGCAGCAGCTCGTCGCCACCATCGTCGTCGCCGGTCAGGTCGACCGTATCGTCGTCGGTGTGGGTCTCGGCGATAAGCGGCGGCGGGGTCGCCGCGGCCGTCGTGCGCGATGCCGGGAAGGTGAACACCTTGCCCGGTTGAGCCTGGGTAACCGTCTCGGCTTCGATGCCGGTGGCGACGACCGAGACGCGCAGCTTGCCGCCCATGTCATTGTTGAAGGCCGAGCCCCAGATGATGTTGGCGTCAGGGTCGACCAATTCCTTGATGTGGCTGGCGGCCTCGTCGACTTCCATCAGTCGCATGTCCTCGCCGCCGGTGATCGAGATGATGACGCCCTTGGCGCCCTTCATGCTGACGCCGTCCAAGAGCGGGTTGGAGATCGCTTTCTCGGCGGCTTCGATGGCGCGGTTGTCGCCGGTCGCCTCGCCGGTGCCCATCATCGCCTTGCCCATCTCGCCCATGACCGAGCGGACATCGGCGAAGTCGAGGTTGATGAGGCCGGGCATGACCATCAGATCGGTGATCCCGCGGACGCCCTGCTGGAGCACTTCGTCGGCCATTTCGAACGCTTCCTTGAAGGTCGTGTCGGAATTGGCGAGGCGGAACAGATTCTGGTTGGGGATGACGATCAACGTGTCGACATGCTGCTGGAGCTCGTCGATGCCAGCGTCGGCGGCGCGGCCGCGGCGCGTGCCTTCGAAAGCGAACGGCTTGGTGACGACGCCGACGGTCAAAATGCCCTTGTCGCGCGCGATTTTGGCGATCACTGGCGCGGCGCCGGTCCCGGTTCCCCCGCCCATGCCGGCGGCGATGAAGCACATGTGCGTGCCTTCCAGCGCGCGCTCAATCTCTTCCAATGTTTCTTCGGCGGCGGCGCGGCCGATCTCGGGCCGTGACCCGGCACCCAGCCCCTGCGTGATCTTGAGCCCCAATTGGATGCGGCGGTCGGCGGTCGAGGCATTGAGCGCCTGCGCGTCGGTGTTGGCGACGATGAAGTCGACCCCCTGGACGTCGGCACCGATCATGTTGGCAACCGCATTGCCGCCGGCGCCTCCGACGCCGATGACGCAGATCCGCGGGCGAAGTTCGTCGACTTCCGGCCGGACGAAATCGATGCTCATGACCATACCCCCCTCAAGCAGCCAAGGTGCTGAACCCTCACTGTGAATCAATGCACTAGTCCGATTCGCGGACCAAGCGAAAAAGTTAACGCGCCCGAGAAAATTGGGGAAAAGAGTGACCCGAAAGACTCACTTTGTGGCGTGCGCCCCGCAAACTCAGTCGAAATCGACCTGCTCGATCTTGGGAACCCCGAACGCCCACCACAATGCGCCGAACGCGGCGACGGCGGCGGTCAGGACAAAAGCGCTGCCGTAGCCGGCGCGATCGACGATCACGCCGGTGATGATCGGCCCGAAAATCCCGGACAGATTGCCGAGCGCGTTCTGGACTCCGACCCACGTCCCCGACGCCCGCGGTCCGGCGAACATCTGCGCGATCGCAAAGAGGTTGAGCGACAGCGACGCCGACGCCGCCCCCGCGAGCGATAACAGGATCGCGAAATCGGCCGCGCTGTCGGCATATGGAAGGCCGAGGATGGCGAAGGCGGCGAGCGCCTGGCTGGCGGCCATCATCCATCGCCGGCACAATGCTTCCGATCGGCCCGAACGCGTCCACCAATCCGAGAACCGGCCGTAGGATAATGCGCAGACCGCCTGCACCGCATAGCTAAGCGTCGCCAGTCCGGTCATTTCGGTGATCGTGAAGCCGCGCTCCTGGACCAAATACAGCGGCAACCAGGCGAGCAGGAAATAGAAGCAGTAATTGCCCGCGCAATGGCCGATCGCCATCGCCCACAGCGCCCATTTGCCAATGACCGCGCGAACCGGAACGTTGCCGCCCTCGTCGTAGTGGCCGGTGGTCGGCAGCTTGGCCACGACCTGCCGCCACGGCCACAGCCAGATCAGCGTCGCGAGGCCGAAGATGACGAACATCGGCCGCCAGCCGAGCGAGGCGACGATCAGCCCGCCGGTCAGCGTACCGACCGCCGGCCCGAGGGCGATCCCGGCAGCGACCGCGGCGTTGGCCATGCCGCGGCTTTCCGCCGGGATATGCCGGGCAATGACCTTTGACGAACCCGGGAAAGCGATACTTTCGCCGATGCCGAGCATGACCCGCAGCACCAGCAGCGACGCGAAGCCACCGACGAACCCGGTCAGAAACGTGCTGCCCGACCACAGGATGATCCCCCCGGCCATCAGCCGGTAGACCGAGAAACGGTCGCACAGCCAGCCGACCACGAGCTGGACCGGCGCATAGATCCAGAAAAAGGCCGACACGGCGATGCCGAAGGTGGTGGCGGACATCCCGAGCTCGGTTTTCAGCAACGGTGCAGCGATCGCGATCGCGCCGCGGTCGACATAATTCAAGAACACCGCCGCGCCGAGGAGCAGCACCAGCCCCCGGTTCGCTATTTGCCTTGTTGCTATGCTTGCCATGCTTGTCCCCCCGGACCCCGCCCGAAACCCGTCTAGAACCCGCCGCGCATGGCCGCAATGAAGCGACCGATCATGCTGGTCGCGGGCTTGCGATCGGTCACATTGCCGGTCGCGATGTCGCGAATGTCGCTGCTGCCCGAACCGGCGAGGAAAGCGAGGCCGACCAGGGTCGAAAAAGCCGGACCGCTGTGGGCGTCGGGCAGACCGGTGATGGTGCGCGGCCGGCCAACCCGAACCGCGCGGCCGAGCACGCCTTGCATGTAATCGGCGATATTCTTCAATTCGGCACCGCCGCCGGTCAGCACCACCTGGCGCCCGACCGGCCCGGTGAAGCCCAACTCCTTGAGCGCGGCGTCGATCTGGGCGGTCAGTTCCTCGACTCGGGCGCGGATCACCATCATCAATTGCGCGCGGGTGATGCGGGTCGGCTCGGCCCCCTCCTCGGCGCCGATCTGCGCCGCGTCGATCATCTCGTGATTGTCGCGTGGGGAGGTCATCGCCGAGCCGTAGAAGCATTTCAGCCGCTCGGCATCGCGCCGCTGGACGCCGAAGGCGCAGGCGATGTCGTCGGTGATGTCCTTGGCGCCCAACGGGATCGAGCGCAGCCCGACCAGCATGCCCCCAGCGTGGAGCGAGACATTGGTCACTTCCGCGCCCAGCTCGACCAGCGCGACGCCCAATTCGCGCTCCTCCTCGGTCAGGCAAGCAATTGCGGCGGCGACGGGCGAAGCGACGATCGCCTTCACCCCCAAATGCGCCGAGCGGATCACATAATCGATGTTGCGCAATGGCGCCGGGTCGGCCGCGACGACGTGGATATCGACCCCGAGCCGGTCGGCGTGGAGCCCGATCGGGTGCTTGACCCCCTCGACCCCATCGATGGTGTAGAGCGCCGGCTGGGCGTGGAGCACGACCTGGCCGCCGCGATCGAGCGCATTGCGCCCGCCTGAGAGCAATTCGTCGATGTCGGCCTGCTCGACCTGGTGGCCGCCGAGCTCGACCTCGACATTGGCGACGTCGCTGACCAGCCCGCCGGCGCCATAGCTCGCCCATACCTCGTCGATGGTCACGCCCGACATTCGCTCGGCCAGCTCGACCGCTTCGCGGACCGCGAACTCGCTCGCTTCCATGTCGGATATATAGCCGCGCTTGACCCCCCGGCTCTCGCGCTGGCCGGTGCCGAGGACGCGCAAGCGACCATCGTCGTCGGCGGTGACGATCAACGCGCTGACCTTCGACGAGCCAATGTCGAGCGCGGCGATGACCTTGGTGTCGACGGGCGACGACATGTGCGCGATTATCCTTCCGCCGCGGGAGCGGGGGCAATCGCTTCGCCCGGCGCACGCGGCAGGCGGACGATCATCTTGCCCGGAATGCGCAGGTCGAACCGCACCAGCCCGCGCCCGAGCAGGCCGGCCGAGCGATCGACCTTGGCGAAACGGGCCAGTGCCTTGCGCGACGCATCCTCGCCTTCGGGCAGCGCGACCGTCTCGCCGGTCTGGAAGGCGAGGTCCCAGCGGCGCTGGCCGATCCAGGTCGCCGAGGCGAGCTGGGGTTTCAAGGTTGGGACGTCGGTCATCAGGCGGTTGAGCAAGCGCGCCTGGCCGTTGGCGCCGGGGCCGATCAGTAGCGGCAGATCGGGCATCTGGTCGACCGGCACGCGGTCGAGCACCACGCCCTCGGCGTCGATCAGCGCAAGGCGTTGCTTGTCCTGCCACAATGCGGCCGGCCGGCGCTCGACGATGTCGATCACCAAAGTGTCGGGCAGGCGGCGCGACACCCGCGCGTCCTTGACCCAGCCGAATTGCAGCAGCCGATCACGGATTCGGGCGACATTGACCAGGGGCTGCGCCGGGCGGCCGCTGCCGCTCTCGTCGGAGGCGCGGCGCAGCTCATCGACGATCACCGCATCGACCAGCTTGCGGTTCATGCGGTTCAAGCCGACGATCTGATAGCCGCTGACGGTGAAGCCGGCGCGACCGATCGCGGCGCCGGCGGAGGTCGCCGCCTTCGATGGAATATCGAGCGCGATCAGCACCACCACGCCGATCGCAGCCAAGAAGGCGACAAAGGCCAAGGCGGCGATGCGGTTGGCGCGGGCGTGGCTGGCCGCGGTCCGCCGAGAGACGCGCGGCGCGGCCTTGCGCTTGGGCCGGGCCGGGGCGCCACGGCGGACGTGCGCGGCGCTCATCCCAGCGCCTCTTCAATCAATCGCTCGACCAGTTCACCATAAGCGATGCCACGATATTTCGCCTGCTCGGGGACCAGGCTCAGCGGCGTCATGCCCGGCTGGGTGTTGGTCTCGAGCAGATAGATGCCGGCCTCGCCCGCTTCGTCGTCCCAGCGGAAGTCCGAGCGCGACGCGCCCTTGCAGCCGAGCAATCGGTGCGCTTGCGCCGCCGTGTCCATCATCGATTGGGCGATGGCGTCGGGGATTTCGGCCGGGCAGACATGGACCGTCAGCCCGTCGGTGTATTTCGCGTCATAGTCGTAGAAACCCGCGACCGGCTTCAACTCAGTCACAGCCAGCGCTTCGCCGCCCATGACCGCGACGGTCAGCTCGCGGCCCTTGATGAACGGCTCGGCCAGCAATTTGTCGAAATGGCGCCACGGCCCCTCGACGTCGCGGCCGATCGGGTTGCCGGTGTTGCCGTCGTCGGTGACGATCGCGACCCCGACCGACGAGCCTTCGTTGACCGGCTTCACGACATAGGGCCGCGGCATCGGGTCGGCGCTAAAAAGGCTCTCGCTCGCCACCACCTTGCCGGCCGGCATGCGCACCCCGTGCGGCACCAGCACCAGCTTGGTCAGTTCCTTGTCGATGGCGATCGCCGAGGTCGTCAGCCCGCTGTGGGTGTAGGGGATCTGCATCAGGTCGAGCAGACCCTGGACGGTGCCATCCTCGCCCGGCGTGCCGTGCAAGGCGTTGAACACCACGTCGGGTTTCAATTCGGTCAGCCGCGCGCCGACGTCATGCTCCATGTCGAGCTCGGTGACTTTGGACCAGCCGCGTTCGCGTAGCGCTTGCGCCACCCCGCGCCCGCTGGTCAGCGACACCTCGCGCTCGCTCGACCATCCGCCCATCAGCACCACGACGTGGACATTCTTGTTCATTCAGTGCCGATCCGCTGGATTTCCCATTCGAGGGGGATGTTGGTCTTGGACCGCACGCGGCGCCGGACTTTTTCGCCCAGCGCCTCGATTTCGGCGCTGGTCGCGCTTCCGAGGTTGAGCAGGAAGTTGCAATGCTTTTCCGACACTTGGGCGCCGCCCAATGTCATTCCGCGGCAGCCGGCGGCGTCGATCAACGCCCACGCCTGGTGGCCCTCGGGGTTCTTGAAGGTCGAGCCGCCGGTGCGGCTGCGGATTGGCTGGGTCTCCTCGCGGGCGGCGGCGATGCGGTCCATCTCGGCACCGATCTTGGCCGGGTCGCCGGGGTGGCCACGGAACGAGGCGCTGACCACCACCGCGCCTTCCGGCAACGCGCTGTGGCGATAGCTGTAGGCGAACTTCTTGAACGGCCATTGCTCGACTTCGCCCGAGCGCAGCACCAGCGTCGCCGCAATCAAAATGTCCTTCACTTCGCGGCCGTAGGCGCCGCCGTTCATGCGCACGAAGCCGCCGACCGTGCCGGGGATGCCGCGCAGAAATTCGAGGCCAGCGATGCCGGCGTCGCGCGCGGTCGAGGACACCAATATGCCGCTCGCCCCGCCGCCGCATTTGAGGCTGGTGTCGTCGAGCTGCTCGATCTTGGCGAAAGTCTTGCCGAGCCGCACCACCACGCCTGGCACGCCGCCATCGCGCACGATCATGTTCGACCCCAGGCCGAGTGCCATCACCGGCACCTCGGGATCGAGGCCGCGCAGGAAGTCGGCGAGGTCGCCGGTATCGGCCGGCTCGAACAGCCATTGCGCCCTGCCCCCGCTCTTGAACCATACCAGCGGCGCGAGCGGGGCGTCGGCGGTGAGTTTGCCGCGCACTTTGGGGAGCACTTCAACGTCGCTCATTTCGACGATCTCGCTTTCTGGATTCCGTCCGCCAGCCCCGCCGCCCATTTGGTGATGTCGCCCGCCCCCATGCACACGATGACGTCGCCCTCGGCCGCGATATCGCGCAGCGAGGCCGCAAGCTCGGCGGGGTCGGCGACCGCTTTGACCATGCGGTGACCATGGGCGCGCAAGCCTTCGGCCAGCACCGCCGAATCGACCCCCGCGATCGGCTCCTCGCCGGCGGCATAGACCGGCGCCACGAACACGATGTCGGCGTCGTTAAAGGCGTTCTGGAAGTCGTCCATCAGCGCATTGAGCCGGGTGTAACGGTGCGGCTGGACGACCGCGATGACGCGGCCTGGCGCATCGTCCGTTTCCGGCGCGGCCTGCGCCGCCTCGCGTGCCGCCGACAGCACCGCGCGGATTTCGACCGGATGGTGAGCGTAATCGTCGATCACGATGGCGCCGCCGACCTCGCCGACGCGGGTGAAGCGGCGCTTGACGCCCTCGAACTTCTCAAAGCCCTGGACGATGGTCGCGTCGCCGATGCCGAGTTCGATCGCCACCGCGACCGCAGCCAGCGCATTCTGGATATTGTGGCGACCAGGCATCGGCAGCGCGATGCGCTCAATCGTGCGGCGCGATCCGTCGCGCTGGAGGACGACGACATCGAAGTGCGCCCCGCCGCGCTCGGCCACGACATTGTCGGCGCGCAAATCGGCCAGCGCGGAGAAACCGTAAGTGACCACCCGCCGGTCGCGGATCCGGCTCAGCAGATTCTGCACTTCGGGGTGATCGACGCACATCACCGCGAGCCCGTAGAACGGCACATTCTCGACGAACTCGACGAACGCGTCCTTGATCGCGTCGAAATTGCCATAATGCTCGAGATGCTCGGGATCGACGTTGGTGACGACCGCGATGGTCCCGTCCAACCGCAGGAAGCTGCCGTCGCTTTCGTCGGCCTCGACCACCATCCACTCGCTTTTGCCCAGCCTGGCGTTGGAGCCATAGCGGTTGATGATGCCGCCGTTGATCACCGTCGGATCGAGCCCACCGGCGTCGAGCATGGCCGCGATCATCGAGGTCGTCGTGGTCTTGCCGTGGGTGCCGGCGACCGCGATGGTCTTTTGCATGCGCATCAGCTCGGCCAGCATCTCGGCTCGCTTGACCCGCGGCAGCCGCCGTTCGGCCGCCGCCTCGACTTCGGGATTGCTGTCCCGGATCGCCGTCGAGCAGACGACCACCGCCGCGTCGCCCAAATTTTCGGCGCTGTGGCCGATCATGACCTTGATCCCGGCTTTCCTGAGGCCCTCGACGACATAGCCCTCAGCGACGTCCGAGCCCTGCACGGTGTAGCCCAATTGATGCATCACTTCGGCGATGCCGGACATGCCGATGCCGCCGATGCCGACGAAATGGATGGTGCCGACGTCGGTGCCAAATGCTTTCATGCCGGCACCCCTGCGGCAAAGGCAGCGCGGGGGCGCGGCGCCAGCACGGAACCGACCATCACCGGGGCGAGGCCGTTGCCGATCCGTTCGACTAGATCGGCGAGGTCGCGCGCGGCGTGGGGGCGGCCGACCGACAGCGAGCGCGCCGCGGCGTTGGCCAGCGCCTGCGGGTCGGCCGCCATGGCCTCGATCTGGCGGGCGAGGACGTCGGGCGAAAATTGGGTTTGCGGGATGGTCCGCGCCCCGCCCGCCTGGGTCATTTCGCGGGCATTAGCGGTCTGGTGATCGTCGGTCGCCGATGGGTAGGGGATGAGGATCGCGGGGCGGCCGGCGGCGGTCAGCTCGGCGATGGTCGAGGCCCCTGCCCGCCCGATCACCAGATGGGCCTCGGCCAGCTTGTCGGGCATGTCCTCGATATAGGTCATCAACTCGGCCGGTATGCCCAGTTCGGCATAGCGCCTGCGGACCCGGTCGATGTCGTCGGGGCGGCATTGCTGGATCACTTGCAGGCGGCGGCGCAGTGATGGGGTGAGCAGGCCCAATCCTTCCGGCACGACCTGGCCAAGCACGGTCGCACCCTGGCTGCCGCCGGTGACGAGGATTTTCAATGGCGCCACTTCGTCGAACGGCGGAAACGGCATTTCGCCCAATTTGGCGACCGCCTCGCGCACGGGATTGCCGACCGTCACGGCCTTGGCCCGGTCGCGCGGTTTCAATCGTTCGACCCGGTCATAAGCGGTAGCGATCGCCGCGGCATCGCCGGCGAGGAAGCGGTTGACCCTGCCGAGCACCGCATTCTGTTCGTGAAGCACGCTTGGCACGCCCATCGCCGATGCCGCGAGCAAGGCCGGAAAGGCCGGATAACCGCCAAAGCCGACCACCGCGTCGGGCCGGTGATTGCGGTACAGCCCCTTGGCTTCGCTCCGCCCGGCGACGACCGCGCGCACAGCCTTGAGCCAGCCGATCGGCCCGCCGCCCAGCCGTCCGGCGGGGAGGACATGGATCGGCACCTTGTCGAACAGCCCCGGGAAGCGCGCGCCGCGCTCGTCGGTGATCAGCATCACGCCATGACCGCGGGACCTAAGCTCGGCGGCGAGGGAGTGGGCCGGAACCATATGTCCGCCGGTGCCCCCGGCAGCGAGTACGAAATTCATGCCCACCATAGCTTCATTGAGGGAAATCCCCGCTCCATTTGACGACGTAGGGCGAGCGGGTCAGATACGGGTTTCGGCGTGTGAAAGCGAGCAGCAAACCCATGCCGATCGACAGCGCCAGCATCGACGAACCGCCATAGCTGATGAACGGCAGCGTCATGCCCTTGGACGGGGCGATCTGGACGTTGACCGCCATGTTGATCAGCGCCTGCAGCCCGAATTCGATCACTAGCCCGGCGGCGGCGAGGATGGCGAAGCTCGAATCCTCGTCGAGCAGCTTGATCAGCACGCGGATGACGATCGTCAGATAGAGAAAGGCAATGGCGAGGCAGGCGATCAGCCCGAATTCTTCGCCGATGACCGAGAAGATATAGTCGGTGTGCGGCTCGGGCAGGCCGAATTTGCGGGTACCGCCGCCCGGTCCCATGCCAAACAGCCCGCCGGCGGTCAGCGTGCGCATCGCATTGTCGGTCTGGAAGGTGTCGCCCTCGCCGAATAGGAAGCCGTCGATGCGGACCGTGGCGACGTCGTAGAAAAAGTAAGCGAGGACGACGAGGACCAGCCCCGCCACGGCGAGCCCGCCGAGCATGCGCAAGCTGCCCCCGGCCAGCGCCAGCATCGCGATCCACACGCAGCCGAAGATGATGGTCGAGCCGAAATCGGGCTGGCGCATCAGCATGAAAGCGACCGCGCCGGTGACTAAAGCCGACATGGCGAATATCGGCAGCGTCCGGTCGCTTTCGCGCAAGCTGAGCAACCACGCCATCGCCACCACGAAGAACGGCTTCAAGAATTCCGACGGCTGGACCTGGCCGATGCCGATGTCGATCCAGCGTTGCGCGCCATTCACTTCGGGGCCGAGCACAGGGACGAAGATAAGCATGACGAAGAAGAAGCCGGCGCCGAACAGCGACAATCGCCGCGCCCGCTCGCGGGTCAGCATCGAAATGCCGATCATCACCGGCACGCCCAGCGCGATCCAGGCGATCTGGCGGTAGAAATAATGCAGCTCGGAGAAATGGACCGAGCCGCCCGAATAGCGTTGGGCGGCGGCGGGTGAGGCTGCCGCCACGGCGATCAGGCCGATGCCGATCAGCACCGCGATCAGCAGCAGCAGCACGCGGTCGATTTCCCAGAACCAGCGCCCCGCCGCCGAGCGGTCGGAGCGGCCGTAGCGGTTGGGGTCGGCGAACGCGGCGCTGGCCTTGATGCGGCTCGAGATGCTCGTGCTCATAACGCCCCCACTGCTGCCCGGAACGCGTCGCCGCGCTCCTCGAAATCCTTAAACTGGTCAAAGCTGGCGCATGCCGGCGACAGCAGGACCGTGTCCCCGCTTTCCGCATCATGTGCCGCCTGCCGCACGGCTTCGCCAAGCTCGCGACAATTTTTCACCGGCATGTGCGGTTTCAACAGGGCCTCGAACAACTCCGCCGCCTCGCCGATGGTGTAGGCCGAGCGGACGTGGCCGAAGTGCGGCGCACACTCGTCGAGATTGTCAGTCTTGGCCCGCCCGCCCAATATCCAGCGGATCGCTGGAAATGCCGCCAGCGCCGGCGCGGTCGCGGTCGGATTGGTCGCCTTGCTGTCGTTGATGAAAGTGACGCCGTCCTTCTCACGAACGCGCTCCATCCGGTGGGGCAGGTCGGGGTAAGTGCGGAGGCCGTCGTCGATCGCTAGGTTGTCGAGACATAGGCCCGCACCGGCGAGCATTGCCGCCACCGCGTTTTCCAAATTGTGTGGCCCTTGAAGAGATGGCCAACCGGCCTGCTCCCTAAGCAAATCTTCAGCGTCAAAGTTAGGCCCGAAAAAATCGTGAGGATTGTAGTCTGTCCTTGACGCAATTTTCGCAAACGCACCCCAGGGCCGCTCGGACCGCAACCTCGTGAAAAGATTCCGGGAAATGTCGTCCTGACCAACGATAATGGCCGCGGCCGCTTTTTCCGGTGTCTGCATCGCGAACAGCCGTTCCTTCGACGCGGCGTAGGCCTCGAAGCTGTCGTACCGGTCGAGGTGATCGGGGGTGATGTTAAGCAGCACGGCGACATCGCAATCGAGGCTTTGGGTGAGGTCGAGCTGGTAGCTCGACAGCTCGAGCACATAGACGCCGCCTTCGGGCAGCGGGTCCTGAGCGAGGATCGGCAGGCCGATATTGCCGCCCATCGCGGTTGGCACTCCGGCGGTTTGCAAGATGTGATGGACCAGCGCGGTGGTGGTCGACTTGCCGTTGGTGCCAGTGATGCCGACCACCTTGTGCGGCGGCAGCTCGGGCCGGGCGCGGGCGAACAGCTCGATGTCGCCGATGATTTCGAGGCCGGCATCGCGGGCTCGGCTCGCGATCGGGTGGCGGTTGAGTGGGAGGCCGGGAGTCACGACAAGGCTGTCGAATTGGCTGAGGTCCACTTCGTCCAGGTTAGCAATCTGTGTCCCGGCAGGAGCTTTCGCCCTCGCCTCCTCATTTGCGTCCCACGCGGTCACTTTCGCCCCGCTCGCCAGCAGTGCCTCAACCGTCGCCAGCCCGGAGCGCGCGAGGCCGTAGACCGCGTAATGCTTATCCGCGAAAGCGCGCGCCGTGATCACCGCAGCTTCAGCGTGCTGAGACCGGCCAGCGCCAGCACGAAGCTGACGATCCAGAAGCGGATGACGACGGTCGGCTCGGACCAGCCGAGATGTTCGAAATGGTGGTGGATCGGGGCCATCAGGAACACCCGCTTGCCGGTGCGTTTGTAGACCGCGACCTGGATCACCACCGACAGCGCCTCGACCACGAACAGCCCGCCGATGATCGCCAACACGAATTCGTGGTGCGCGGCGACCGCGATTGCGCCCAGCGCTCCGCCCAGCGCGAGGCTGCCGGTGTCGCCCATGAAGACCGCGGCCGGCGGCGCGTTGAACCACAGGAAGGCGAGGCCGGCGCCGACTATCGCCAGGCACAGCACGGTCAAGTCGCCGACGCCGAGGATGTGCGGGATGCCGAGGTAATTGGCGAACTTGGCGTTGCCGACGAGGTAGGCGATCAGCAGGAAGGCCATCGAGGCGATGATCACCGGCATGGTCGCCAGCCCGTCGAGGCCATCGGTCAGGTTCACCGAATTTCCGAACGCGACGATGACGAACGCGCCGAACGCGATGTAGGCCCAGCCGAGGTCGATCACCGGGCCCTGGACGAACGGCAGATAGAGGTTGGTATTGCCGGTGCGGACGATCAGCCAGGTGGCGAAACCGGCGATGAGGAATTCGAGCGCGAGGCGCATTTTGCCCGACAGCCCGGCGTGGTGCGCTTTCCTTAATTTGTCATAATCGTCGAGGAACCCGATCAGCCCGAAACCGCCGGTGACCAGCAGGCACGCCCACACATAGGGATTGGTGAGGTCCATCCACAGCAAGGTCGAGACCGCAACCGAGATCAGGATGAGCAAGCCGCCCATGGTCGGCGTACCGCGCTTGGCGAGGTGGCTTTGCGGGCCGTCGGCGCGGATCGGCTGACCCTTGCCCTGGCGGGCGCGCAGGTAGGAGATGAACCAGGGACCGAGCATCAACCCGATCGCCAGCGCGGTGAAGCTCGCCGCGCCGGCGCGGAAGCTGATGTAGCGAATAAGGTTGAGCGCGCCGGGGAATCCGAGGTGCTCGGCGATCAGGTAGAGCATGGGTGAAGCTCCCCTGCCACTTGCTCGACCAACCTCGCAAGCCCGACCGAGTTCGACGCCTTGACCAGCACCGCGTCGCCGGGGCGGATCAGCCGCAGGAGCAAGGCGGTCGCTTCGTCGACGGATGCGGCGCGGGCGACCTCGACCTGGTCGCCCAATGCATCGGCCAGCGGGATTAATTCCTCGCCGATCAGAATCAGCCGGTCGACGTGCGCCTCGATCACCGCCGGCGCGAGACCAGCGTGCAGCGCATCGCTGTGCGACCCAAGCTCGCGCATCGGGCCCAAGACCGCGATCCGCCGCT
>JBDSNQ010000029.1:0-5299 GCA_039915275.1 Sphingomicrobium sp. | reverse complement strand
GCTCGCCGAGCGCCTTGACTGCCTATCGCTCCACCATGTCCGGGCGCTCGAATATAAGGGCGATCTAGTGCTTCTCCACGAGGTCGCCGATGGAGCGGCGGACCGCAGTTACGGTATCGCAGTCGCCCAGCTTGCGGGCTTGCCGCCGTCGGTGGTGGCGCGGGCGAAATCGGTGCTGGCCAAGCTTGAGGCCGGGCGCGACGCGACCGGCGGAATCGCCGCGGGCCTCGACGATTTGCCGCTGTTCGCCGCCGCGAGCGAACCCGAACCGGCTCTCGACCCCGTCGCCGAGGTGCTGGCGCAAATCGAACCCGACAGCTTGTCGCCGCGCGAGGCGCTGGAGCAGCTTTATCGGCTCAAGCGCATGATTGCCGAACACGGGTCTGGATGAGCGAGCTCGAACCCATAACGGACCGCCGCGCGGTGATCGATCGCCGCACGCTCGCCGACTGCATCGCCGGCGTCCGTCCGGGCAAACGCCAACCAGTCGAGATCGCTCGAATCCTCGCCGAAGCCCTAGCTTCGGGCCGCGAGGAAATCGCGCGGCGGCTGACCGACGAGCCAGGGCGCGGCCGCGCCGCCGCCCGGGCCACCGCCTTCCTCCACGACCAAATCGTGCGCCTCGCTTTTGACGTCGTCGTGCCGGGCGGAGAAGGCATGGCGGTCGTCGGCCTCGGCGGCACCGGGCGCGGCGAAATGGCCCCTTACAGCGACGTCGACCTGATGTTCCTGACCGCCGCCAAGCCGTCCGCCGACGAGGAGCGCTCGGCCGCGGCGATCCTCCATCTGCTGTGGGACCTGAAGCTGAAGGTCGGCCATTCGCTGCGCTCGACGAGCGAGCTGATTGCGCTGTCGAAAAAGGACATGACGGTGCGCACCGCCTTCCTCGAGGCGCGCCTGTTGTGGGGTGAGGGGCCTGTCTTCGATCTCGCCATGCGGCGGTTCCGCAAGGAAGTGGTGGCTGGCACCGCCGCCGAGTTCGTCGCCGCCAAGCTCGCCGAGCGCGATGCGCGCCACGTCCGGATGGGCGACAGTCGCTATGTCGTCGAGCCCAATATCAAGGACGGCAAGGGCGGCTTGCGCGATCTCCAGACGCTCTATTGGATCGGCAAATATGTCCACAATGTCGCGCGACCTTCGGATCTGGTCGGGGCCGGCCTGCTGACGGCTACCGAATTCGCCAGCTTCGAGCGCGCCGAGCGCTTCCTGTGGGCGGTGCGGTGCCACCTCCATTTGGCCGCCGGGCGCGCCGAGGAACGGCTCGGGTTCGACCACCAGCGGCACATCGCTGAGGTCATGAACTACGCCGACCGGCCGGGGAAATCGGCGGTCGAACGGTTCATGCAATTCTATTTCTTGAACGCCAAGGCGGTCGGCGATTTGACCGGCCTGTTTCTCGCCCAGCTCGACGAGCAATTGGGCAAGAAGGGCTTCCGTTTCGCGCTGCCGACCATCCGCCGCCGGCCCAGGCGCCTCGACGGCTTCACGCTCGACCGCGGCCGGCTGTCGATTCCGTCCGACGGCTTTCTGGCCAAGCGGCCGGTGCGCTTGCTCGAACTATTTGCGCTGGCCGCACGCGAGCGGCTCGAGATCCATCCCAGCGCGATGCGCGCCGCGACCCGCGATGCCAAGCTGATCGACGGCGTCCGCCACGATCCCGCCGCCAACGCGTTCTTCATGGAAGCGCTGACCGATCCCAAGGCACCCGACACAGTGTTGCGCTGGATGAACGAGGCCGGCGTGTTCGGCCGCTTCGTCCCCGACTTCGGCCGCGTCGTCGCGCAGATGCAGTTCGACATGTATCACCACTACACCGTGGACGAGCATTCGATCCGCGCCATCGGCCTGCTCGCCGCGATCGAGCGCGGCGAGCTTGGCGACGACCATCCTCTGGCCACGGCTTTGTTCCGCCAGATCGCATCGCGCCGAACGCTCTACGTCGCGGTACTGCTACACGATATCGCCAAGGGTCGCGGCGGCGACCACAGCGTGATCGGCGCCGAGATCGCCTTGAAACTCGGCCCGCGCTTCGGGCTCGACCCGGCCGAGACCGAGACCGTTTCCTGGCTGGTGCGTCATCACCTTTTGATGTCGGCGACGGCCTTCAAGCGCGACCTTGCCGACCCCAAGACGATCGAGGATTTCGTGTCCCGG
Organism: Sphingomicrobium sp.; assembly: GCA_039915275.1. GTDB lineage: Bacteria > Pseudomonadota > Alphaproteobacteria > Sphingomonadales > Sphingomonadaceae > Sphingomicrobium. Next base: position 3,145 of record JBDSNQ010000029.1, on the reverse strand, counting down.
GTGCAGAGCCCGGAGCGGTTGCGCCTGCTGCTGATCCTGACCGTGGTCGACATTCGCGCGGTCGGCCCCGGCGTGTGGACCGAATGGAAGCGCCTGCTCCTGCGCACCCTGTTCGATGCCGCCGAGGAGCGGCTGCGGCTGGGGCACAAGCAACGCGGCCGAACCGAACTGATCGCGGCCCGGCAGCAGGAACTGGCGCAAGCGCTGGGGTGGAAACCAGCGATCGGCCGGGCTTATGCCAAGCGCCTGCCCGACGCCTATTGGCTGGCCGAGCCGCTCGCCTGGCAGGTCGCCAATGCACGCCAGGTCGCCATTTCCGAATCGCGCATCGGCGATGCGGTCCCCAACGTCGTCGCGGAGAATGACGCCGACAGCAACGCCACCCGCATCAGTGTTTTCACCCCCGACCGCGAAGGCCTGTTCTTTTGTATCTGCGCCGGACTGGCGGCGGCCGGCGCCAACATCATCGACGCGCGCGTCCACACCACCGGCGATGGCATGGCGCTCGACAATCTGCTGGTGGTCGACAGCCAGGGCCGCGCCTATGCGGACAAAAGGCTGCGCAATCGCCTGGTCCGGTCGGTCGAGGCAGCGCTGACCAGCGCGCATCCGCCGCGCCTGGCATCCGCCGATAAGCCCGGCGCCCGAACCGCAGCCTTCCGCATCGCACCCTCGGTGGTGATTGCCGAGCGCGCGTCGAGCCGCACGACGGTGGTTGAAGTCAATGCGCTCGACCGGGTCGCGCTGCTCGCTGCGCTGGCCTGGGCGATCCACGAGTGCGGACACCGCATCCACTCCGCGCATATCGCCACCTACGGCGAGCGCGCGGTTGACGTCTTCTATTTGACGCGGGCCGACGGGAAGAAGCTCAACGGTGAGGAGAGCGTTGCATTGCACGCGGCATTGCTCGCCGCGGCGCGCGACTCGGTGGGGCTGTAGGCGGCCTTAAAAAAAAGGGCCCACCGCGAGCAGTGGACCCTCTTTCAACTTCGATAGCGCCAGCTCTCAGCCGCGCTCACCGGCCGCCGGCGGCGGTGGCGGCGGCGGGGGCGGTGGCGGTGGTGGCGGAGGCACCAAGCAAGCCGCGCCAGCCTCTATCACGCTGCCATCAGCGCAGGTTTGGGTTGCCGGCGGCGGCGGCGGGGCCGGCGGCGCCACATAGGCCGGAGCCGACGCCCGGCTCGGACCGAACTTCGCGCGAAGGGTCACACCATAGGTGCGCGGCTCGGCGAGGAACGCGCCAAACATCTGGTTCGAGCGGGTGTAGAACCCCTGCTCGACGCCGCGCTGGGTGCCAGAACCTTGGGCGAAAGCGTCGAATGCAACCTGCAGATAATTCTCGTTGAGCATATTCTGCACCCACAGCTCCACCGCCCACCCGCGGTCGGGGCCTTGGATGCCGATGCGCCCGTTGATCACCATATAGGCCTTCTGGATTTTCTCGAGATCGAGATCAGAGCCGGTGTTGAACTTCGATTGGGCGCGCGCATCGATGTAGAACAAGGCGCGCATGCCGTTTCCGGTGATCACAGGATTGAAGCTGATCGAGCCGGTGCCGACGATTGCCGAACTGTTCGACAAGCGCCGATTGGGCAATTCGAACAGCGCGTTGGTCAGTGCGCGTCCGCCGCTGCCGACGAGGTTCGGGCGATACTTGGTACCGACAATCGTGGCGCCGAAATTAATCGAGAGGTCAGGCGCGGGCCGAGTGAACACTTCGATTTCGACGCCGCGACTGCGCACGCCACGACGTGTTCCGCCGGTGCACTGGCCGGTGACCGGGCTGTTGTCGGTATCGGCCCCCGCCAGATCTTCCTTACAGCTGTTGATATTCTCGACGATGAAACGCGTGCCGTCGAACGTGTTGAGCTGGAAATTGTCGAACAACTGATTGAATGCCGCGACATTGATGTCGACCCCGCGGCCGTTGTACTTTGCGCCCAGTTCGAAAGCGTCATTGGTCTCCGGCTCGAAGGTCAGATTGTCGAGGCTCGCCGTGCTCAGCACCGGGCCATTGGCCGCGCCCGACACGGACTGACGAGCAAGACCGGCGCGATCGAGGTTGAAGCCGCCGGCCTTATAGCCGCGCGAGAAGCTGGCATAAGTCAGTAGCTGGTCGGTCGGCTTCCAGCTTAACACCACCGTTCCGGAGAGCTTGCTTTCCGATTTCGTTGCCGGTGCGGGCGTGAAGTTGCCATTGGGGACGGAAGGATTGAAGCACAGCGCCCGCTGCAGCGTGGCGAGCGGGGCATTAGCTGGGGAAAGGCTGCTCAGCGTCAAGGCCCGGCACAGAGCATTGTCGTCCTGGAACGTCGCTGCGACTTCCTTGCGCTCGTGGGTCCAGCGGGCGCCGACAGTGAACTTCAAGCGATCGGTGATGCTGAAGATATTATGCGTGAAAAACGCATAGTTAGTGCTCTGGTGATGATATTCGTCGTTGAGGCCGGCGCCGTTAAGGCTCGCACCAGTCAAGCCGAGATAGGTAATCAGCGAACCATAGCCGGGGCGTAGCGGATTGGCCGTAAGTCCATTCAGGACAGGCTGCTGTGCAAGGAGCGTCGGTAGCTGAGCGCCGATCCCGGCAAACTGGGCGTTTTGAGTTGGCGTGCGCGAGGCCGGCGGAATTGACGCGATGAAATTATACAATGCGATGGCGCCGTTGACCTGGGCCGCGGCACCCTGAAGGACGGGACCGTTGAGGCAGGTGCTGTTGGGATCGGGGCTCGGTGCCAGTGCCGCGGGCAGCAGCGCCGACGCCAGCAGGCAATTCTGGAAGCGCTCGTAATCCTGGCCATATTCGAGATTATCGCGCACCCGCAGCTTCTCGTTGGCGTAATATCCGCCGACCAGCCAGTCGAGCCGGTCGCCCAAGGTCGTGCCCTGAAGGCGCGCTTCCTGAGTAAAGGTGCGATACCGATTGGACGAACCGCCGTCCGGCGCGCGATGCAGGATGTCGAGATTATTGTAGTCGGCGTCGGTTCCGCGAACCCACAGGTTGGACCGGTAGGCGGTGATCGAGGTCAGCTCGGCGCCACCGAAGTCGTAAACGAGCTCGCCTGAAAGACCGTAATCCTTGACGTCGGACCGATAGCCATAGCCCGGAGTCCAAGACGCCAGGCGCTTATAGGGATCGTCATTGATCACT
>JBDSNQ010000129.1:0-10195 GCA_039915275.1 Sphingomicrobium sp. | reverse complement strand
GCCGCCGACAGCTCATGCTTGCGCGCCTCGATCGACGCGATCCGCTCGGGGGAGATGGTCATGCCTTGAGCGCCCCGGCCAACCCCTTGAGCGGCACCGAGCGCTGTTCGCCGGTGCTCAAATCCTTGAGCTGCGCCTCGCCGCGGGCGAGCTCGTCATCGCCGATGATCAAGGCGCGGGCCGCGCCCGAGGCGCTCGCCCGGCTCATGCGTTTTTTCATATTGCCGCGAAAGCTCATGTCGGCGGCGATCCCGGCGCGGCGAAGCTCGGAAAGGATGCGCAGCGCCTCGGCTTCTGCACGGTCGCCGAGCGGTACAAGCACCACGTCCGGAGCTTCGACTTTCGGCGCGTCGATCATCATTGCCAGGCGCTCGATGCCGGCGGCCCAGCCGACCGCGGGGGTGGATGGGCCGCCGAGGGCTTCGATGAGGCCGTCGTAGCGGCCACCGGCGATCACCGTGCCTTGCGATCCGAGGCGGTCGGTGACGAATTCGAACGCGGTGTGGCGATAGTAATCGAGGCCGCGGACGAGGCGCGGGCTGCGCGTCCAGGCGACGCTAGCGGAGTCCAATCCGCTGGTCACCTGGGCAAAGAAGTCGGCGGCTTCGGGGGTCAGATAATCGTCGATCGCGGGAGCGGCGGCGGCCAGCGCGCGGTCCTTCGGGTCCTTGCTGTCGAGGATGCGCAGCGGGTTGCGGTCCAGGCGCGCAACGCTGTCCTCCGACAGGCCGGAGCGGTGCGCGCTGAAATATTCGACCAGCGCCGCGCGCCAGGCATCGCGGGTTGCGGGGTCGCCGAGCGTGTTGAGTTCGAGCGTGACGCCGTCGGCGATGCCGAGCTCGCGCAGCAATTGGTCGCCGAAGCACAGCACCTCGACGTCGGCGGCGGCTTCGGCGGCGCCGATCACTTCCACATCGAGCTGGTGGAACTGGCGGAAACGGCCTTTCTGCGGGCGCTCGTAGCGGAAGGCCGGGCCGTGGGTCGCGACTTTCAACGGCGCGTGCTGCTGCCAGCCTTCGGACAAATAAGCGCGGCAGATGCCGGCGGTGAATTCGGGGCGGAGCGTGATCGAATCGCCTCCGCGATCTTCGAATGTGTACATTTCCTTGGAGACGATATCGGTGGTTTCGCCGATCGAGCGAGCGAAGACCGCGGTGTCCTCGATGATCGGCACTTCGACCCGCTTGAAGCCGAACAGGCAGCGGACACGGTCGAACGCCGTCACCACCACGGCCAGGCGGTCGGCGTCTTCTCCCAACAGGCTTTGGGTCCCCCGGACCGGCTGAAGCGTGGTCATCGCACGGGCCTAAAGCACATTTCCGCGTGACGCGGAAAGGCTTAGCTGGCGGGGGTCGCGGTGTTCTGCCTGCGGAACGAACCCGGCGGCGGCGAGAATAGCTTGCGGATCGAGAGGCTGATCGTGCGGCCAAGCGGGTCGAGCAGGTCGGGCTGGTAATTGGTCGGCACCAGGCTAGCGGCGTCGCGCACGCGGGGCTTGGCGTCGAACATATTGTGCAACTCGAGCCGGACCTGGGTGCCGCGCAGCCAGGGATGCTTGGCGACCAAAGCGAAGCGCTCGCCGGGGTTGGCGAACAGCCTGAGGTCGAAGGTGGCAAGCGGTGAGAAACGGAGGCTTCCGGCGGTCGCGCTGTCGACCGTCGTGCCGCTGCGCAAATTGCCCGACAGCCGCGCGCCGAGGCCGTTATTGGCCCAGCCGGCCTGCGCCTCGACCTCGTGGCGCGGGCGTCCGCCCGACGATCCCGCGGCATCGCCGTGGAGATAATCGAGCGCGGGCAAGCCGGGCCGGATGGTCACCCGGTCAACGAGGTTGATGGTGTCGGTCAGCGAGAAGGTCAGCCGACCGCCCTGGCGCCCGCCACCGAAACCTCCGCCGCCGAAGCCGCGGCCACCACCGCCAAATCCGCCACCGCGATCACTGCGATCGCCGCCACTTTCGGGCGGGGGACCGCCTTCGGGTGGTGCACCGCCGGCCGCCGCGCGACGGGCACGAAACTGGTCGATCAGTGCCTGGCTCGGCCGCGCCGATTTGAGCGGCTTGTTGAAATCGAAGCCCCAGCGCAGCGCGTCGCGGCGGGCGCGGTCGAAATTGACCGGGCGGAGGTCGGCGCTGATCAGCTGGCCCGACCCATCGCGGACGAAGCGTTCGGGAAATGCCGCCTCGAGCGCCGCGCTCGGCCCGGGGAAGCTGGCGATGGGCCGGTCGATGGTCGAGTGGACGTAATCGGCGCGCAGGCGGAGATCGATCTTGCTCGACGGCCGCCAATTGGCGCCGAGCTTGAGCACGTTGCGGCGATCGGCCTGGAGATCGGAATTGCCGCCGGTGATGACGTTGGCGAGCACGGTGTCGCCCTGGGTGAAGTCGAACACCCGCGTGCCCGGTGTTTCGAGAATCGGATCGCCGAGCTGCGAGATGGACGGGGCGCCTTCCTCGCGGGTCCAGCTGGCGATCAGATTGAGCGGCACCGCCGGCGACCAGTTGAGGCCGGCGCCAAAGGTCGTCAACGTGCCGAAGTCGGACAATTGGTCGATCTCGCCATTGGCGTTGAGGGTCAGATTGCCGAGCGCGCTGAAATCGCGGTTGCGGCGCGAAATCGGCAGGTCGAGATTGACCGACGCTTCACCCTCGGTCCGGCCGAGCGCGCTGGCGCTGGTGACGCCGCCGCGCCGGGCGCTGCTGTCTTGATGCAGGGTGCTGGCGGCGACCCGGAAAGTGGCGCTGGCGTCGCCGGCGGGAAGCTTGAACAACGGCCCGTTGGCGGTCGCATCGAGAGCGCCCGACTCGCGATTCGAACGGCTGCGGTTGCGGCTGGGCGACGGCTCGTTGAGGTCGCTCAAGGTGACAATGTGCGATAGATCGGCATTGCCGGTCGCCGACCAACGCCATTTGCCCTTGTCCCAATTGAGCGCGAGCCCGGCGTGGGCGGTGTCGGCCGAGGTGTTGCGCACGCGCGGATCAATGAGGCCGACCGGTGGCGAACCGTCGGTCGGCAGCGGGAAGCCGAGCAGCGAGCGGCCTTCAGAATGCTCGAGCTCGCCATTGATGGTCGCCGAGACATTGCCGAGCACGGTGCGGTTGTGGGTCACCGAACCGCGCAGGTCGCGTTGCGCGCCGACCAAAGTGCGCGCGGTGCGCGGGTCGAGATCCAGGCGCCCAGCGATCGGCTGGAGCAGGATATCGCGCTCGGACTCCTTCAAAGCGCTATTGCCCTCGGCGTGTAGATTGACGGTGGTGCGGCCGGTGCGGGCGATCATGATTCGGGTGACATCGCCGAGGCCGCTGGCCTCGCCGCCGGCGGTCGCGGTGCCGGCCTGGACCCGCACCGCGGTCGAGCGAAAGCGCTCGCGCAGGACGAAATTCACGACGCGCTGGTCGGCGCGATAGCCATATTTGAGCGCCACTTCCTCGGGCAGGATCTCGACCCGCTGGATGGCCTCGGTCGGGATATCGCGAAGCTCGCGAAAGCCGGAGATGCGCTGGCCGTTCAAAAGCAGGATGGGTTGCTCGCCGCCGCGGCCGCGGGCGCTGCCGATTTGCGGCGCGATGGCGTCGAGCAATTCCGTGATGCTGGTCGCGCCGGTGGCGCGGACGTCGCGGCCGGTCAGCGTGTTTTCGGGCGGGATGTCGCCGACCACCGAACCGCGCGGGCGCTGGCCGACGACAACGATGTCCTCCTCGTCGGTAGCGTCATCAGTGGCGGGCGGTACCTGCGCAGTCGCCGCCGGCGGCGGCACATCCTGGCCTTGCGCCGGCCAGGAGGAGGCGAAGCAGGTGCCGGCAAGCAGCACATTGCGGAAAGTCAGGGGGGTCATCGACGCGGCGGTGGAGGTGGGGACGTGAACACCCGCTGACAACGTCAAACACTTCGACAAAGTGCCACGCTGAACCGACGAGTCGCCAATTGGCAATTCGTGGATTAGGCATTGGCTGGCGACAAGAGGCGGGGGAATCATGACGAACAGGCTTGCGATATTTGGCATGTTGGCTGGGCTTGGCGGTTGCGCGACCACCGCACTCCCTCCCATGGAAGCGCCCGCAGCGATCTTGGCACCAGCGATGGTTCCCGTGCCGGTGGCCGCCGCCGGTCCGGCCGAAGCCGCGACAATGGCGGCGATTGCCCGCATCCAGCAGATCGATCCGCAGTTGGGGTCGGTGCTGGCGATCGACCCGACCGCGCTCGACCAGGCGCGGCACATCGATGCCCAGGGATCGCGCGGCCCGCTCGCCGGCATCCCAATCCTGATCAAGGACAATATCGAAGCCGCCGGGCCGCTGCCGACCACCGCGGGCAGCCTGGCGCTGGCCAATAATGTCACCAACCGCGACGCGCCGTTGGTGGCGCGGCTGCGCAGCGCCGGAGCGGTGATCCTTGGCAAGACCAATTTGAGCGAATGGGCCAATATCCGCTCCAACAATTCGATTTCCGGCTGGAGCGCGGTCGGCGGCCAGACCCGCAACCCGTGGGCGCTCGACCGCGACCCGTGCGGATCGTCGAGCGGCAGCGGCGCAGCGGTCGGCGCCGGGCTGGTGCGGATGGCGATCGGGACCGAGACCGACGGGTCGGTGACTTGCCCGGCGGCGGTCAACGGCATCGTCGGGCTGAAGCCGACGGTGGGGCTGGTCAGCCGGACCTACGTCGTCCCGATCAGCCACAGCCAGGACACGCCGGGGCCGATGGCGGCCAGCGTGCGCGAGGCGGCCGAACTGTTGACAGTGATTGCCGGCAGCGACCCGGCCGATCCGGCGACGGTGGAAGCCGACCGCCGCAAGGTCGACTATGCGGCGCAGCTCGATGCCAACTCGCTCAAGGGCAAGCGCATCGGCGTCATGCGGTTTGCTTCGGGGTTCGGCACCGACGCCGCGCTGGAGACCGCGCTGGCGGTGCTGCGCGAACGCGGCGCGACCTTGGTTGAGATCAAGAAATTCGACGACAAGGCGATCGGCGGCAACGAGCTGACGGTGCTGCTGACCGAGTTGAAGGCCGAGCTCAACACCTATCTCGCCGGCAGCCCGGCGCCGATCGGGGTGCGGTCGCTGGCCGACGTCATCGCGTTCAACACGGCCCATGCCAACCAGGAAATGGCGCTGTTCGGGCAGGAGACGTTCGTCAAGGCGCAAGCCGCCAAGGGCTTCGATGACGCAGCCTACAAGAAAGCGCGGCAGACCAGCTTTCTCGCCGCCGGGCCGAACGGGATCGATCGGCTGTTGAAGGCCAATAAGCTCGACGCGCTGGTCGGGCCGACCATGCCGCCATCGTGGAAAATCGACGCGGTCAATGGCGACCAGATTGCGGGCGGCGGGGCCGGCAGCCTAGCGGCGGTCGCCGGTTACCCGCACCTCACCGTGCCGATGGGCCTGGTCAAGGGACTGCCGGTCGGCCTGAGCTTCATCGGCCCCAAGTGGAGCGAGGCGCAATTGCTGTCGCTGGGCTATGCCTATGAGCAGGCGCGCGGGCCGTTTCCGACGCCCAAATTCTACCACTCGATCGAGGAAAGCCCCGAGATCGCGCCGCTGATGAAGCCGCAGCGCTAGGCGGCGATGCGCCTTATCAGGCCTATGTCTGCATTGGGCGGAAAGCTGACGTTAGCGTCATCAACCAAATATGCGGAAGCAGGGCCTCACACCCCGCCGCTGGTCATTACCCAATAGGGCAGGACTGCGACCAGCGCAGTTACGCAGATAGCTATCAGGGTGCCCGTCGTCATTTTCCCGTACCGGACGAGCCCGGCACTGACGACGAGGCCTGTGGCCGTTGCCAATGGCAGATAAACTTAGAGGTCCCACGTACCTGAGTAGCCATTCTTTGCAACGTCATTGTAATGCTGGGCGGCGATAAGGAACATCAGGGACCAAACGACAACCGCCACGGGCGCCAAGAAAATGACAAACCCGCGCTGGTTCACTTGGGGCTCTCGGGTGCGGTCCTCATCGCCATACTTTCGCTTAATGCCGTGAGGTCCGCAACGGGTCGAACGCGGACACTACGCTGTTAGCCGCAGCCCGGCGATTGCGGCGACGATGGCGAGGATCAGGAGGGCGCGGACCAGCCCTGCGGGTTCGCCGAACCACAGAATCCCGACCGCCACCGTGCCGACCGCGCCGATGCCGCCCCAGACCGCATAAGCAGTGCCCATCGGGATCGTCCGCGACGCGATCTCGAGCAGCGCCATGCTGATCGCCACCGAGACCAGGAAAACCAGCGTCCATTGGGCGTTGCGGAAGCCGTCGACGAAGCGCAGCGAAGTGGTGAAGCCGACCTCGAACAGGCCGCCGACGATCAGATAAATCCAGGGCATCGGTAACCTTTCGCTGGACCCAAGCGCATCGCGCACTAGGTTGCGCGGCCATGGCAAAGCGCAAAGGCATCGGCAATCGCTTCGCACCGATGCGGTTCCTGCTGTTTTTCGTGATGCTGGTCATCGGCGTCGGCGCGTCGGTGCTGGTTTCGCCGTGGTGGCTGGGCGTGATGTACGGCTTCGACCTCGCCGCTTTGGTGTTCGTCTTGAGCTGCATCAACCTGTTCCGCCACAAGGAAAAGGAGATGCGGCTGGCGGCCGAGGAGAATGACGCCAACCGCGGCGTCCTGCTGATCATCGCCTTCGCTTTGACCAGCGTCGTGCTGGTCGCGGTCGGCAGCCAACTGGCATTGAGCACCAAGACCAGCTTGAGCGATATCGGCCTGACCATCACCACTCTGATCATGGCGTGGGTGTTCGCCAATGCGGTCTATTCGCTGCATTATGCGCATCTGTTCTACACCTCGGACGACGGCGGCAAAGACATGGCCGGGATCGAGTTCCCCGGCACCAGCAAGCACCCCGAATTCGCCGACTTCGTCTATTTCGCCTTCACCATCGGCTGCACGCTGGCGGTGTCCGACACCAACGTCACCTCGCCCCACATCCGCAAGGTCGTGACCGCGCATTCGGTGGCCGGATTTATCTATAATGTCGGGGTGTTCGCGCTGACCGTGAATTTGCTCGCCGGGCGCAGCTAGGCGGCAACTTCGAGACTCGGGCTGGCGTCGGCCGGGCGACGGGCGGCGAGGATGCAGCCGGCGACGATCATCGCTGCCCCGCCGAGCGTGAACGGCGACAGCGGTTCGTGGAACACCAGCCAGCCGAACAGGGCCGCCCACAGAAAGGCGGTATATTCGGTGGAAGCGAGATAACTCGCTTCGGCCCGGGCATAGGCCCAGGACAGGATGATCAGCGAAATGATCGCGAGGAAGGCGGCGAACAGGATCCACGGCCAGTCGGCCGCGGCCGGCAGCGGCACGCCGATAATCAGCACCACAGCGCCGAGGATGATGGTCACGGTCGAGCTCTGGAAAAATGCGATCTCGGTCGGGCCGGCGGCCAGCGACTGCTGGCGCATGAGGATGATGTTGTAGGCATAAAGGACAGCGGAGACGAGGATCGCGATGCTGCCGATCGTCGCGTCGTGGCCAAGGTCCGCCCGCGCCTGGCCGAAGAAAATCACCAGGACCCCGGTGAACGCAACCAGCGAGCCGGCGATGATGCGGCGGCCGACGGTTTCGCCCAGCAGCGCGGCGGCCAGATAGAGTGCGATCAGCGGCGCGATGAAAGCCAGCGCCACGGCTTGGGCGAGCGGCACTTTGCCCAATCCCCAGAAAAACAGGAAGCCCATCACGGTCGACAATGCGCCGCGGCCGACGTGGAGTTTCATGGTCGATCGCGACGGCCACGGCGCGCCGCGCCCGAGATAGAGCGCGCCGGACAGACCGACGCCGACCAAATTGCGCCAGAACATGGTGGCGAAGGTGCCGATCGCCAGCACCAGCCCTTTCATCACCGCGTCCATGCCGGAGAATAAGGCGATACCGAGGACGCCGACGAAGAAGGCCGTCAATGGATCGTGAGAAAGGCGGCGCATCGTGGCCGGGTAGCCGCCAAGCCGACCAAAGTCAGCAGCCACGCGTGCTTTCCTGATTCAGAATTCGCGGCTGTACGGCAGAACCAGCAAAGGCGTTCAGGACGTCGAGTTACCCGGCGACGTCGAGAGATGCGGTCGGAGTCGGCGGCGGCGAAGCGTCGATCAGAAGCGGCGGATCGGCGTGCGACGAAGCGATTTGATCGGCGAACGCACCGCCCAGAATCAGAATCAACAACAGCTTGGCCATGGCGCAATGGTGCGCCCACAAGGTGAAGAAAAGCTAAACTCTATTCGGCGGCGTGGAGCATTTCGGCGCGGTCGGCGGCGGCTTCGATTTCGGCCGCTTTGGCCTCGACCAGATGGACGATGTGGTCGATCATCTGCTCATCGCGGATGTGGTGGTCGGTGACGCCCGACAGATAGACCATGTGGGTGCCGTTGCCGCCGCCGGTGATGCCGATGTCGGTCTCGCGCGCTTCGCCCGGGCCATTGACGACGCAGCCCAATACCGACAGCGACATCGGTGTGCGGATGTGCTGCAGCCGCTCTTCCAAGGCCTCGACCGTGCGGATGACGTCGAAGCCCTGGCGCGCGCAGCTCGGGCAGGAAACGACGCGGACGCCGCGATTGCGGATGCCGAGGCTTTTCAAAAGCTCGTAGCCGACGCGGACTTCTTCCTCGGGCTCGGCCGAGAGCGAGACACGGATGGTGTCGCCAATCCCCGCCCACAGCAAAGCGCCCATGCCGATCGCCGACTTGACGGTGCCGCCAATCAGCCCGCCGGCTTCGGTGATGCCGAGGTGGAGCGGGCAATCGACCTGGTCGGCGAGCTGCTGGTAAGCGGCGACGGCGAGAAACAGGTCGGACGCTTTGACCGCCACTTTGTAGTTCTGGAAACCATAGTCCTCGAGAATGCGGATGTGATCCATCGCGCTTTCGACCAAAGCCTCGGGGCAGGGCTCGGCATATTTCTCGAGGAGGTCCTTCTCGAGGCTGCCGGCGTTGACCCCGATGCGGATCGCGCAGCCGTTGGCGCGGGCGGCGGCGATGACTTCCTTGACCCGTTGTTCGGAGCCGATGTTGCCCGGGTTGATGCGCAGGCAGGCGGCGCCGGCGTCGGCGGCTTCCAGCGCGCGTTTGTAGTGGAAGTGAATGTCGGCGACGATCGGGACGTTGGCGGCGCGGACGATTTCTCTGAGTGCGGCGGTGCTTTCTTGGTCGGGGCAGGAGACGCGGATGATGTCGGCGCCGGCTTCCTCGCACCGGCGGATCTGGTCGATCGTCGCCTTGGCGTCGCTGGTCGGCGTATTGGTCATGGTCTGGACCGTGACCGGCGCATCGCCGCCGACGGCGACATTGCCGACCATGATCTGGCGCGACTTGCGCCGGACGATATCGCGCCAGGGACGGATGGAAGACATGAGCCGCGATATAGGAGGCTTTGGACCTCCGATCAAAGACCTAGTCGGGATCGCCCCAGCGCCAGCGCCAGCCGCCGCGCGTGGTACGGCTGCAAATCACCATGAGGACGATGGTCGCCGGAACCAGAATCGCGGCGAGGACCAAAGGCCGCTCGGCAAAATAAGCTATCGCGCCGGCAGTGATGGCGAAGAACGCCGCCAGCACCACCCAGCCCTGCCAGGCGATCGGCAGGCCCGAGCCAAAACCGTAGCGCTTGGTCGCAAACCATTCGGGTCCCTGGTCGCTCATTTCTTCTCCTTGGGCGGCCGCCCGCGCTTTCGCGGCACCGCCGCCTTCAATTTCACGCCGCGCTCTTTCAGCGCCTCGCGCAAGAGGCACTCGACCTGGGCATTGACGCTTCGCAACTCGGCGGCGGCGCAGCGTTCGACCGCGCTCCACAGGCCTGCGTCCACCCGCAGCGGATAGACCTTGCGTTCGCCACCGCCCGCCATCGACTTACTGGTAGAGCGTTCCGGTGTTGACCACCGGCTGGGTGTCGCGCTCGCCGCACAGCACGACCATCAGGTTCGAGACCATCGCCGCGCGGCGGTCGTCGTCGAGCTCGACGACCTTCTTTTCGCTGAGCATGGCGAGCGCCATTTCGACCATCCCGACCGCGCCCTCGACCAGCGTCTTGCGCGCCGCGACCACCGCCTGCGCCTGCTGGCGGCGGAGCATCGCGCCGGCGATTTCCTGCGCGTAAGCGAGGTGGGTGAAGCCGCATTCGTCGACCGTGATGCCGGCCACCGCGAGCCGCGCCTGCAGCTCTCCTCTAAGCTCGGCTCCGACTTGGTCGTGATTGCCGCGCAGGGTGATCTC
>JBDSNQ010000059.1:0-2770 GCA_039915275.1 Sphingomicrobium sp. | reverse complement strand
AATGGCCCGATCCGCCGGGTCGAAGTGGTCGATGTCCGCCAGTCGATGGCCAATGGCGGCGGCCCCGCTTGCCTTCGCCTCCGCGTGGTCGCCGATCCGACCACCATCGATCCGCGCTTCCTAGTCGATAATGCCCGACTCGACGTGATCGCCAGCGTCGTCGAGCGGCTGTGGCCGGCGGAGGTCCATAATGACGATCTGCAGAAACCGACGCTAATCCGCGACATCGAGGCCGCGCGCTCGGCGCTCCTCGAAGCCCTCGATCTCGGCGAACTGGCCTAGTCCACCGCCGCCATTGTCCCACGGTGGGACCGCTTCGGGCCAACTCAGGGCTGGCGCCGAGTTAACGACCGCTTTACCATTCTTCTTAGTCCGGAAACGGCGGAACCACGGGGCCGGAACGAGGTTGAGTTAACTTATGGGAATGCGCCACAAGATCGCCCGGCTGTTTGTGATCAAAACCCGCACCGAAGCGTGGCTGGTCACTTATGCAGTCGCGCTTGGAGCGGTCGAACGCGGCCGCCACTATCTCGCAACCTATCCGGGTGTGGGCGGCTGGATGCTGGCGCTGGCCTGCACCGGCGTGGTGTTCCTGGTCGGCGCCAAGCTGCTTGATGCAGTCACGCCGGCACCCGCCACGGTCAAGGCCGGGATTTCCGCGCCGCCGATGCAGCGCCGCCCGTTGGCTAGTCGTAGTCGACCCAGGCTGCGCCCGAGTCGCTCCGGTTCAAGGTCACCGCTTTCGCTTCACACAGGTTCACACCCGACCACACGGCACTGACGCCGCCCGCCAGGCTGCCCTGAATATCGAACGCGCAATCGTCGTCGCTGAACTGGATTGAGCCCCGGGCGCCGGCCCGCGGCGCCGCGCCGAGTGGCTGCCAGGCTGTCGTTCCAAAACGCCGGATCGAGAGCGAAATAATGTCGCGCCCGGTGGCGTTGACGACGGTGAAGTTGGCCGCACCCGCCAACGCTGATGCAGGCAGTGCGGCCAGGATTGCCGCGACAAAGAGAAACCCGCGCATGGGCTGCAATATACAGCGCTTGCGCGGGCTCTTCAAAGCGATTTTGCGATTCGAAGCTAGGCAGCGTCGAGGACCTGCCACGCAGGCCGCGAGCGCTGGATGACCGGAGCCGGTGCCGGCCCGTGGCGGAAGCTCTCCTGCAACGGCAGCGCCGTCGAGCAGAACGCGCACTCGGCCAAAACTCGGCCCAAATACCAGTGCGTCCGGCCACAGCCGGGGCAGTGATTGACCTCATTGTCGCGATACACAGCGTGATAGCCGCGCGTGGCCGGATTGAACTGGCCGGGGCGGGATTCGAGAGCGTTGAACATAGTGACCTTCCCTGAAACCATTTCGGCTCCAAACCTCGAAGGCCCTTATAAGTTGCGCCAGCAATCGCCGAAACCGCCTATTCATTGTTGATTAGCCACGATCTGTGTCGCGGTGGCACAATATTGACCCGCCTTGGCACATTCCTGAATTTTAACCGTCGGTTAGCGAATCGAGCGCCATGGTCGAACTAGCGACTTTGGCGTGGAGGGCAGAAATGGAGTCGAACGAGCGATATTATCGCCGCCGGGCCATCGAGGAACGCATGGCTGCTCAGCGCGCGATGACCGAACAGGCCCGCACCTGGCACGCCAAACTGGCCAAGGATTTCGCCGAACGCGCCGCCACGTCGATTACGCTCGCCAGCGCCTGAACGCTCGCTGTTCGATCCGCAACTGAAAAATTGGCGCGCCCGGAACGATTCGAACGTCCGACCCTCAGATTCGTAGTCTGATGCTCTATCCAGCTGAGCTACGGGCGCGCACTGCCCAAATTGGGCAAGCGGCGACATAGGGTCCCCATGACAAGCGCGCAACCCTCGGTCAGCTGCCTTTGGCAGCCCGATTGCGCCTCGGGTCGAGCGATCTTAAACACGACGCGATGTCCCCCCTTCGATCCTGCGCGTCTGCCCTCATTGTTGCGACCGCCGGGTGCACGACACCCTCTGGTCCAGCGCCCTCGCTCGCCCCGCGCTCCGCCGAAGCGATCGATCCGCGCGTTCCCGTCGTCGCGGCGGTCGACCAGCGGCCGGCCGATCGCGCGCTTGCCGCGCAGCTCGCCGGTCTGATCGGCCAGGCGCGAACCGGCGACAGCGCATTCGCCGCCGCCGCGGGCGAAGCGCAACGCCTTGCCACCACCGCCGGCCCACCACAGAGCGAAAGCTGGGTCGTCGCCCAGGAGGCGCTGTCCGTGGCAGTGGCGGCGCGCGCGCCGACGACGCGGGCGCTGAGCGATATCGACGAAATCGCAGGAGCGGCGGTCGTGAAGCAAGGTGGAATGGCCCCCGCCGACCTCGCCGCAGTCGAGGCCGCGGCGGCAGAAGTCGGGGCGATCGACCGCCGCCAGGCCGAAACCATCGACAGCTTGCAAAGACGCCTCGGCGGCTAGCCGCCAAGCAATTTGGCAGCGTCCAACGCGTGGTAGGTTAAAACGCCGGTCGCGCCGGCCCGCTTGAAGGCTATCAGCGTCTCCAGGATCAGCGCGTCGCGGTCGCCGGCGCCGGCCGCCGCCGCGGCCTCGATCATCGCATATTCGCCCGACACCGCATAAGCGAAGGTCGGCACCCCGAAGCGGTCCTTCACCCG
This sequence comes from Sphingomicrobium sp., assembly GCA_039915275.1. GTDB lineage: Bacteria > Pseudomonadota > Alphaproteobacteria > Sphingomonadales > Sphingomonadaceae > Sphingomicrobium. The sequence continues at coordinate 132 of JBDSNQ010000059.1, read as the reverse complement.
CGCCAGCACGTCGAGATAGGCGAGGCCGGGCTTGACCATCACCATGTCCGCTCCTTCGGCCAAATCGAGCGCGACTTCGCGCAGCGCCTCGGCGCCGTTGGCCGGATCCATCTGATAGCCGCGCTTGTCGCC
>JBDSNQ010000231.1:0-7935 GCA_039915275.1 Sphingomicrobium sp. | reverse complement strand
TTGGCGACCTGCTCACGATCCAGCGCGGCGCCGCGCTGGCCGCCGACATGGCCGCCGGACTTCGCGCCGGCCAGGCCTTCGCCGCCGCTTACGCCCATGCCAAGCGCAGCGCCGGGGTCGCCGATTTCGACGATCTGATTCGCTGGACGCGCCAGTTGCTTGAGCAGCCCGGAATGGGCGAATGGGTGCGCTACAAGCTCGACCGACGCACCGATCACATATTGGTCGATGAAGCTCAGGACACCAACCCCGACCAGTGGGCGATCGTTCGGGCGCTGGTCGAGGAGTTTTTCAGTGGCGCCAGCGAGGCCGAACGGCGAGTGCGGACATTGTTCATGGTCGGCGACTTCAAACAGGCGATCTACGGCTTCCAGGGGAGCGATCCAGGCGAGTTCCAGCGCGTGCGCGATTGGGCCCGGCAAAGCTCGGACGCGCTGCGCGACGCCGAGGATGAGCGCGACGACGGTGAGCGGTTGGCGCTCGAATTTCGTGATTTGTCGATCGACGCCAGCTTCCGCTCGTCGCCGGCGATCCTCGAGGCGGTCGATGCGATGATCGGCGAAGTCGGATTCGAGGCCATGGGCCTGCCCGGCCAGCCCAACCGCCACCGCGCTTTTTTCGATCGCCGGCCGGGTCTGGTCGAGTTGTGGAAGCCATTCATCTCCGAGACCGCCGACGATGGTGGTGATAATGAGGGTGAAGAGGGCTGGCTCAGCGACCGCGACCGGCTGTACGCCATCGCCCTGGCCGATCAGGTCAAACGCTGGCTCGACGAAGCGCCGATCCTCGCGTCGACCCAGCGGGCGCTGGGGCCAGGCGACATTTTGATCCTGGTCCGCAGCCGCCGCGAACTCGCTTCGCTGATCGTCGCCCGGCTGTTCGCCGCCAAAGTGCCGGTCGCGGGCATCGACCGGCTGCATTTGTCCAAGCCGTTCGCGGTTCGCGACCTACTCGCTGCGGTCGGGTTCGCGGTCCAGCCGCTCGACGACCTCAACCTCGCCAATCTGCTGGTCTCGCCGCTGATTGGCTGGAGCCAGGAGCAATTGTTCGAGATCGCCAACGACCGGAAGAAGGTGCCGCTGTGGCGCGTGTTGCGCCAGCGGGCCTCAGAACAACCGCACCTCACGGCCGCGCACGATGCGCTCGGGTCGTTGCTAGGAATCGCCGATTTCACCACGCCGGCGCGGTTTATCGAGACCATCTTGTCGGGACCGATGGACGGGCGGCGCAAGCTTTACCGTCGGCTCGGCCTGGCGGCGCGCGACCCGATCGACGAATTGCTGTCGAGCGCGATGGAGTTTGAGCAGAACGACACGCCGTCGCTCGACCGCTTTCTCGCCTGGTTCGGGCGCGGCGACGTCGAGGTCCAGCGCGACCCGTCGGCGCCGGCGCAGGCGGTGCGGGTGATGACCGTCCACGGCGCCAAGGGCCTGGAAGCGCCGTTCGTGATCATCGCCGACGCGACCGCCGACCCGGCCCGGATCGGCGGCGTCGCGCGCAGTATGTCGATGCCGGTGGGCGGCGTCGGCAAGGTGCCGGTGATCCGTCCGCGCAAGGCCGAGCGGATGTCGCCCTTCACCGAAATCATGGCGACCAAGGAAGCGGCGGAACTCGAGGAGCATATGCGCTTGCTCTATGTGGGCATGACCCGGGCGATCGAACGGCTGGTCATCGCCGGCATTGAACCTAACGGACGGCTCGCCGAGAATTCTTGGCATCAACGCGTCGAGCGGGCGCTGCTTGCGCTGGGCGCCGAACCGGAACCGGACCAGGCCTGGGGCGAGGTGCTGCGCTATCGCGGCACGGTGACGGCGCCGGCGCCCAAGGCCAGGCCGGCGCGGGTGCGGGTCGAGGCCGCGCCGGTGCCCGAGTGGGCGACGAGGCCAGCACCGGTCGAGAGCCGCCCGCCGCGGCCGCTGGCTCCGTCGGCGCTGGCCGAAGATCGCGAAGCGGCCCCGGCGCCATCCACCGAGCAACGCGCGGCGGCACGGCGCGGGACGCTGATCCATCGCCTGTTCGAGCGCCTACCCGACGTCGACCAGGGGCAGCGCCAGGCAGCGGCGCTGCGCTGGCTCGAACATTCGGCTGGCATTCCGGAGGCGGGCGAGCGCCAGGCCCTGGCCGATTTGGTCTGTTCAATCCTCGAAGACACCCGCTTTTCCGCCTTGTTTGGCCCCGGATCGCTCGCCGAGGCGCCGATCGCGGCGACGCTGGCCGATGGCCGGGTCATCGCCGGCACCGTCGACCGGCTGCTGGTCGAGGACAGCCACGTTTCGGTGATCGATTTCAAGACCGGGCGTGTGCCGGCGGACGAGGCCCGGATCCCGGCCTCGCACCGCGCGCAAATGGCGGCCTATTCAGAGGCGCTGAGCGTGATTTTCCCGGGCCGAAGCATATCCGCCGCGCTGCTCTACACCAGCACGGCGCAGCTGTTTGAACTGGGTGGTTGAGCGGACGCCGCTGAATGCCCATATGGCGCTCAACCCCAACGGAGATTCCCCCGCCATGACCACCAAGGCCGTTACCGATCAGAGTTTTGCAACCGACGTGCTGGGCGCCGAGGGTCCGGTGCTGGTCGATTTCTGGGCCGAATGGTGCACGCCGTGCCGCCAGATCGCTCCCGCGCTCGAAGAGATCGCGACCGAATTGGGCGACAAGGTGACCATTGCCAAATTGAACATCGACGAGAATCCGGACGTGCCGAGCCGTTATGGCGTGCGCGGCATTCCCACCATGCTGCTGTTCAAGGGCGGCCAGCCGGTCGCGCAAAAGGTCGGCGCGGCGCCGCGCAGCCAGATCCAGCAGTGGCTCGAGTCGCAGCTCTAAGTCGCCGGTTAATTGACTAAAACGGGGGTGCTGCCTACATCGCGCCCCGCAGTTGCCCGCGCGCGGGTGAGGCGGATCGCCCGGCGGACCGCCCGTCGAAGGGCGCGTTCTGGCAGTTAAGGAAATTTCATGTTCGCCGCAGTGGCAAAAAGCATCTTCGGATCGGCCAACGACCGCTATGTCCGGGGCCTCGGCAAGCATGTCGATGCGATCAACGCGTTCGAGCCAAGCATTTCGGCGATGTCGGACGACGAGCTTCGCGGCCAGACCGAGCGCTTCCGAGCGCGGCTGGCGGGGGGCGAGACGCTCGACCAACTGCTGCCCGAAGCCTTCGCCACGGTGCGCGAAGCGGCCACCCGCACGCTGGGCCAGCGGCATTATGACGTCCAGCTGATCGGCGGCATCGCGCTTCACCGCGGCGAGATCGCCGAAATGAAGACCGGCGAAGGCAAGACGCTGGTCGCGACGCTCGCGGTCTATTTGAACGCGCTGCCGCAAAAGGGCGTGCACGTCGTTACCGTCAACGACTATCTCGCCCGCCGCGACGCCGACTGGATGGGGCAGATCTATCGCTTCCTCGGGCTGACCGTCGGGGTCATCGTCCCCAACCTTTCCGACCAGGAGCGGCGCGACGCCTATAACGCCGACATCACCTACGCGACCAACAACGAACTCGGCTTCGACTATTTGCGCGATAATATGAAATATTCGCGCGCCGACATGGTCCAGCGGGCATTCAGTTTCGCCATCGTCGACGAGGTGGATTCGATCCTGATCGACGAAGCGCGCACCCCGCTGATCATCTCCGGCCCGACCGACGACAAGTCCGAGCTGTACATGTCGGTCGATGCGCTGGTGAAGACCTTCGTGCCCGAGGATTATGACCTCGACGAGAAGCAGAAGAGCGTCGTCCTGACCGAAGACGGGACCGAGAAAGCCGAGCGGCTATTGGAGGACGGCGGGCTGATCGAGGGCCGCAACCTCTACGCCATCGCCAACACCCAGGTGGTCCACCATCTGAACCAGGCGCTCAAGGCCAACGTCATGTTCAAGAAGGACATCGACTATATTATCAAGGACGAGAAGATCATCATCATCGATGAGTTCACCGGCCGGATGATGGACGGGCGGCGCTGGTCCGACGGCTTGCACCAGGCGGTGGAGGCCAAGGAAGGGGTCAATATCGAGCCCGAGAACCAGACCCTGGCCTCGATCACCTTCCAGAATTATTTCCGCATGTACCCCAAGCTCAGCGGGATGACCGGCACGGCGTTGACCGAAGCGCCCGAATTCTTCGACATCTATCGCATGAACGTGGTTTCGATCCCGACCAACGTCGAGGTCCTGCGGATCGACGATGACGACGAATTCTACAAGAATATCACCGACAAGTTCGCCGCCATCGCCAAGGAGATCAAGGCGCGGCAGGAGAAGGGCCAGCCGGTGCTGGTCGGCACGGTGTCGATCGAGAAATCGGAAATGCTGTCCGAATTCCTGGTCAAGGAAGGCATTCAGCACGAGGTCTTGAACGCCCGCTTCCACGAAAAGGAAGCGCATATCGTCGCCCAGGCTGGCGCGATGCGGGCGGTGACCATCGCCACCAACATGGCCGGGCGCGGCACCGACATCCAATTGGGCGGCAACGTCGATTTCCGCATCGAAGATGAGCTCGCCGACACGCCCGCGGGCGCCGAGCGCGACGCCGCGATCGACAAGATCAAAGCCGAAGTGGCGGAGCAGAAACAGCTCGTGGTCGACGCCGGCGGGCTGTTCGTGCTCGGCACCGAGCGCCATGAGAGCCGCCGCATCGACAACCAGCTGCGCGGGCGTTCAGGGCGCCAGGGCGATCCCGGCCTGTCGCGCTTTTACCTAAGCCTCGACGACGATCTGCTGCGCATCTTCGGCCCGCAGACCATGTTCGCGCGGCTGATGAATAAGAATCTCGAGGACGGCGAGGCGATCATCAGCCCGTGGATCTCGAAAGCGATCGAGACCGCGCAGAAAAAGGTCGAAGCGCGCAACTACGACATCCGCAAGCAAGTCGTTGAATATGACGACGTCATGAACGACCAGCGCAAGGTCATTTACGAGCAGCGCGCCGACATCATGGACGCGGACAGCGTCGGCGACATCATCGCCGAAATGCGCGCCGATACGGCCGAATCGCTGGTCGCCGTCCACTGCCCGCCGGGCACCTATCCCGAGCAATGGGATGTCGAAGGCTTGAAGGAGAGCATCGACGCGGTGTTCGGGCTGCAGCCGCCGATCGATGCCTGGCTCGAGGAGGAAGCGGTCGAGCCCGAACTCATTACTTCGCGGCTGCAAGACCTTGCCGACCAGGCGATGGACGAGAAGATCAAGGACGTCGATCCGCAGCGCTGGGACGACACCGAAAAGAACATCCTGCTCCAGACTCTCGACCATTTCTGGAAGGAGCATCTGTCGACGCTGGATGCGCTACGCACCGTCATTCACTTGCGCAGCTACGCCCAGAAGAAGCCGATCGACGAATATAAGCAGGAAGCGTTCATGCTGTTCGAACGGCTGCTGATCGCCATTCGCGAGGATGTGACGCGGGTGCTAATGCGCGCCCAGGTCCAGCTCGAGGCGCCGCCGATGCCGACGCTTCCCGACTTCATCACCCAGCACTTCGACCCGTTCTCGGGGGAGGACGACAGCGCCGAAATCGATGCTTCGACGGGCGCGATCCTGTCCAACCTGCCGCCGCTCGCCAGTCCACGGCCGGATTTGCCAATGCCCGAGGGCGAGTTCGCCCAGGCGCCGGTCAGCCGCAACACGCCGTGCCCGTGCGGCTCGGGCCTGAAGTATAAGCATTGCCACGGGCAGCTCGCCTGACGCGCCAGCCAAAGCGCCCGGTAGCCGTGGACCGGACCGCCGTCCGGCTCGCCTATCGCGCGGACGAAGAGCGGATTGTCGAAGAGCGGCTGACGCAAGTCAATCTGAAGCCGATCATCGGCGAGGTGACCGCTGTCGCCCGGGCGCTGGTCAAGGGTGTTCGTGCCCACAAGCCGTCGGGCCTCGACGCGTTCCTGCATGCCTATGACCTCGGCAGCGACGAGGGGATCGCGCTGATGTGCTTGGCCGAGGCGCTGCTGCGGATCCCCGACGCGTACACCGCCGACGAACTGATCGCCGACAAATTGTCCGGTCCCGACTGGACCGAGAAGCTTGGCCAGTCGAACTCGTCGTTCGTCAATGCCGCGACCTTTTCGCTGCTGCTAACCGGCAAGGTGCTGGAAGGCGCCAACGACCGCAGCGACAATTGGCGCAGCGTGCTTGGGCGGACGGTCGGTCGCCTTGGCGAGCCGGTGGTGCGCACCGCGGTTACCCAGGCGATGAAGATCCTCGGCCGCCAGTTCGTGTTCGGCCGGACCATCGACGAAGCGATGCGCCGCGCCGCGCCCGAGCGCAAAGCGGGACTGTCGCATAGCTTCGACATGCTCGGCGAAGCGGCGCGTACCCACGAAGACGCGGCTCGCTATGCGAAAGCCTACGCCGACGCGCTCGAGCGCATCGCCAAGGAAGCCAAGGGTGGGATCACCCGCTCGCCGGGCATTTCGGTCAAGCTTTCGGCGCTGCACCCGCGTTACGAGTTCAGCCATGCCGAAGAGGTCAAAGCGGCGCTGCTGCCGGTGCTGCGCGACCTGGCGCTGAAAGCCAACGCGGCCGACGTCCATTTCACCATCGACGCCGAGGAGGCCGACCGGCTCGAACTGTCGCTCGACATATTTGAGGCATTGTTGGCCGACGACGCGCTGTTTGCGAATGGCTGGACCGGGTTCGGGCTGGCGATCCAGGCCTATCAGAAGCGCGCGGTGCCATTGTGCGACTGGGTCGCGGAAACCGCGCGGGCGCATGGCCGCAAGCTGATGGTCCGGCTGGTCAAGGGTGCTTATTGGGACACCGAGATCAAAGCGGCGCAAGTCGCGGGCCTGCCCGATTATCCGGTGTTCACGCGCAAGGTCGCGACCGATGTATCGTTTCTGGCCTGTACGAAAAAACTGCTCGCCGCGAGCGACGTCATTTATCCGGCATTCGCGACCCACAACGCCAACACCGTCGCCGCGATAAAGGTGTTCGCCGGTCGCAGCCCATTCGAGTTTCAACGGCTGCACGGCATGGGTGAGGGCTTGTACGAGGAGCTGGCCAAGCTCGAGGCCGCGATCGGAGACACGCCGACCCCGGTGCGGATCTACGCTCCGGTCGGCAACCATAAGGAGCTGCTCGCTTATCTCGTCCGGCGATTGCTCGAGAATGGCGCCAATTCCTCCTTCGTCAACCGCATTGCCGACGAGCAAGTGTCGCTCGACGAATTGGTTCGCGACCCGGTCGCCGAGCTGGCGGCGCTGGAGTCCAAGCGCAACCCGGCAATCCCGTTGCCGCGGCTGATCTTTGGCGAGGCGCGCCGCAACAGCGCCGGAGTCGACCTGTCCGACCCGCTGGTGCGTGAGCCGCTGCTGGAGCGATTGAAGACGCTCGAAAGCCGCAGCTGGACCGCCAGGCCGACGCTCGGGAAGGGCGAGGGCAGGACGATCACGTCGCCCCACGATCATCGGATCACTGTCGGCGAAGTGTTCGAATCGACCGCCGTCGAGGTTGAGCGGATGGTCAGCGCCGGTCATGCGGCCCAGCAGGGCTGGGATGCGCTCGGCGGGGAAGCTCGCGCCCGGCTGCTCGAGCGCACCGCTGACCTCTATGAGGAGCATCGCGAGGCGTTTTTCTCTTTGTGCATTCGCGAAGCCGGGAAAACCCTGGTCGACGCCGTGCTCGAAGTGCGCGAGGCGGTCGATTTCCTGCGCTTTTATGCGGCCGAGGCGCGGCGCCAGTTTGCGCATCCGACGATCCTCCCAGGGCCGACCGGCGAACAGAATGAATTGCGGCTTCACGGGCGTGGAGTCTTTGCCAGCATTTCACCATGGAACTTCCCGCTGGCGATCTTCACCGGCCTGGCTTCGGCGCCGCTTGCTGCTGGCAATGCGGTTATCGCCAAGCCGGCCGGCCAAACCCCGCTGATCGGCGCGCTTGCGGTCAAATTGATGCATCAGGCGGGCATTCCCGACGACGTTATCCAGGTCGCACCCGGCGAGG
>JBDSNQ010000076.1:0-4289 GCA_039915275.1 Sphingomicrobium sp. | reverse complement strand
TCGGCCGCGCCGAGGTTAAGGAAGTCTTCCCCGCCGGCAAGAAGGACAAGGCCGCCGGCCTGCTGGTCCTCGAAGGCGTCATCCGCAAGGGCCTCCACGCCCGCCTCACCCGCGACGATGTGATCGTGTCGAAAACCACCATCACGTCGCTGCGCCGCTTCAAGGACGACGCCGCCGAAGTGCGCGCCGGCATGGAATGCGGCGTGCTCCTCGCCGACACCAACGACATCAAGCCCGGCGACAATCTCGAAGTGTTCGAGACCGAGGAACGCGCGCGGACGCTGTAGTTACTCCCTCTCCCGCTTGCGGGAGAGGGTTGGGGTGAGGGCCTGTAATGCGAAAAGTCGAAACACCCGAGGGCCGTTCGGTCCGCTTGCTCCGCGTCGGCGAGCAAGTGCGCCACGCGCTGTCGGCGATCCTGATGCGCGGCGACGTCCACGACGAGACGCTCGCCAGCCACCTCGTCAGCGTCACCGAAGTCCGCATGTCGCCCGATCTTCGCCACGCCACCGTATTCGTGAAACCGCTGCTGGGCCAGGACGAGGATGTCGTCCTCAAAGCACTCCGCACCAACACCGCTTTCTTCCAGAAGGAAGTCGCCCAGCGGATGACCACCAAATATGCCGCCAAGATCAAATTCCTCGCCGACCAGAGCTTCGATGAAGGCAGCAAGATCGACGCCCTCCTGCGCAATCCCAAGGTCGCCCGGGACATCGGCCGGGAATGAAGCTCGACGACCCGATGACCGGCGATGGCTGCCGCGCCGAGCGGTTGACCGCGGCGCACCGCGAGCAGCTCCGCGCCGCCTGCGCCGAAGACCCCGACATCTGGGCAATCTACTACATCAGCTACGCGCCCGAGCATTTCGACGCGAGTTTTGACGCGCTGCTGGAGCGCCCGTGGGTGCCGTTCGCGCTTTATGACGGCGACGCGTTCGTCGGCATGAGCTGTTTCCTCAACCTGGACGACAGCCGCCAGACGCTCGAGATCGGCAGCACCTTCTACCGCCCCGCCTTCCGCGCCACCGGCTTCAACCGGCGGGTGAAAGACATGATGATGCACCACGCCTTCGACCGCGGCTATCGCCGCATCGAGTTCCGCGTCGACGGCCGCAACCACCGCAGCCAGGCGGCGATGAAACGCCTCGGCGCGGTACGCGAAGGCGTCATGCGCGCCGACCGCATCACCTGGAACGGCCACACCCGCGACACCGTGCTGTTCGCGATCCTGCGCGATGAGTGGCCGGTCTGATGGCCAAGCTCTATTTCTATTATGCGGCGATGAACGCGGGGAAATCGACCACCCTGCTGCAGGCGGATTTCAACTATCGCGAGCGCGGCATGGCGACCATGCTGTGGACCGCCGCCCACGACGACCGCTCGGGCACTGGCCGCATCACCTCGCGGCTCGGTCTCACCGTCGATGCCCACGCCTACGCGCCCGACATCGATTTGTTCGAGGCGGTTGGCGATAAGCTCAAACGCCGCAAGCTCCACTGCGTGCTGGTCGACGAAGCGCAATTCCTGACCCGCGACCATGTATTACAGCTCTGCCGCTTGAGCGACGAGGTCGGTCTGCCGGTCCTCTGCTACGGTCTGCGCACCGACTTCCTCGGTCAATTGTTCGACGGCAGCGCGGCGCTGCTCGCGCTCGCCGATACTTTGGTCGAACTGAAGGCGGTGTGCGAATGCGGCCGCAAGGCGATGATGAACTTGCGTGTCGACGCCGAGGGCCACGCGGTCGCTGCCGGCGCCCAGACCGAGATCGGCGGCAACGACCGCTATGTCGCGCTGTGCCGCCGCCATTTCTTCGAGCGATTGCGGACCAGCGAGGCGCGCCAGCTCTCCTTAGGTCTGGCTCGCGTCCCTTGACCCCCTTCGCGGCGGCCCCCACGTCCCTTCAATGAACCAAGATACATTCTACCAAATCGCCACCTGGATGGTGCCGCTGATCATCGCCATCGTTTTCCACGAGGTCGCGCATGGGCTCGTTGCCCGCCGGCTGGGCGATCCGACCGCGGCCCAATTGGGGCGGCTGACCCTGAACCCGATCCGCCATGTCGACCCGTTCGGCACCGTCATCTTGCCGATGCTGCTGGCGCTGGCCCACGCGCCGATCTTCGGCTGGGCCAAGCCGGTCCCGGTCAATTACCAGCGCCTGCGCAATCCGCGCCGCGACATGGTGCTGGTCGCGCTCGCCGGCCCCGGCATGAACTTGCTGCTGGCGGTGATCGGCACCGCGATCGTCGGCGTGACGGTTTGGATGGCGGCGGGCGAGCTCAGTCCGACAACGACGTTCATCGCCCGCAATGCGGCCAATTTCGTGCTGATCAATATCTTCCTCGCCATCTTCAACCTGATCCCGCTGCCGCCGTTCGATGGCGGGCATGTGGTCGAGGGCCTTTTGCCCGCCGGCGCCGCACTGAAATTTCGCAGCATCGGTCGCTACTCGCTGCTGGTGTTCGTCTTCCTGCTCCTCATCCTGCCGATGATCTCGCCCAGCGCCGACATCGTCCGGCGGGTGGTTTCTCCGATTGTGGACGGTCTGGCCGCGTGGCTGCTGGGGATGGCCGGCGTCAGCTTGCGCTGATGCTCCACGGCTGGATCATCCTCGACAAGCCGGTCGGCCTCGGCTCGACCTCGGCGGTGTCGGCGGTCAAGCGCGCGCTGCGCGAAGCGGGCGAGCCCAAGACCAAGGTCGGCCACGGCGGCACGCTCGACCCCTTGGCCTCGGGCGTCCTCCCAATCGCGCTCGGCGAAGCGACCAAGCTCGCTGGCCGCATGCTCGACGCCACCAAGGCCTACGATTTTACCATCCGCTTCGGCGAGGAGACCGACACGCTCGACGGCGAAGGCCAGGTCACCGAGACCAGCGACCACCGCCCGACGCTCGCGGACATCGAAGCGGTCCTGCCCAACTTCACCGGCGAGATCGGGCAAATCCCGCCGGCCTATTCCGCGCTCAAGATCGACGGAAAGGCCGCTTATGCCCGCGCTCGAGACGGCGAAAAGATTGAAATGAAGGCGCGCACCGTCACTGTGCACGAACTGCGTTGGCTGGAAAGCGGCGCGGACCAGGTGACCCTCTCCGCCACCGTCTCCAAGGGCACGTACATCCGCAGCCTCGCCCGCGATATCGCGCGATCGCTCGGCACCGTCGGGCACGTCAATATGCTCCGCCGCACGCGCGCCGGGCCGTTCACCCTCGATCAGGCCATTTCGCTGGACTTTTTGAACGAAACCGTTAAGGCGCGGCAATTCGATGGGGCGGTTCTTCCGCTTACCGCGGCGCTGGACGACATCCCGGCCCTCCCCGTCACCCCCGATCAAGCCCAACTGCTCCGTCACGGACAGACGCTAATCGGGTTCCCCGCAACGCCGGGGCTTCAGCTGGCGACCGACGATGATCGTCCGGTTGCGCTGGTTGAAGCCGCGGCGGACGGCCTTCGGGTCGTGCGCGGGTTCAACCTCTAGATGACAAGGAGTAACCGATGTCGATCACCGCCGACCGCAAGGCCGAACTGATCAAGGAACATGGCCGCGCCTCAGACGACACGGGTTCGCCCGAAGTCCAGGTCGCGATCATCACCAGCCGCATCAACACCCTGACTGAGCATTTCAAGACCCACGCCAAGGATAATCACTCCCGGCGCGGCCTCCTGATGATGGTCAACAAGCGCCGCTCGCTGCTGGATTACCTCCGCCGCGAAGATGAAGCGCGCTACACCGGCCTCATCGCCAAGCTCGGTTTGCGTAAATAATTCGAAGGGGCGCCTACGGGCGCCCTTCGCTCAAGGAAGCCTCGCAATTCGGCGAGGAGTCCGTGGGGCCATTTCAACGCCCCGAACCGCTGCAGGCCGGCTTGCCTGCAAGATGTCCCGGCGCGCATTCGGCCGCCGGGTGAAGGAAACCACATGTTCAATATCAAGACTGTAGAAATCGACCTCGGCGGCAAGACGCTGAAGCTCGAAACGGGCCGCGTTGCCCGCCAGGCCAATGGCGCGGTGCTCGCGACCCTTGGCGAAACCGTCGTCCTCTGCGCGGTGACCGCCGCCAAGACCGTCAAGCCGGGCCAGGACTTCTTCCCGCTGACCGTCCACTACCAGGAAAAATTCTCGGCTGCCGGCCGCATTCCCGGCGGCTTCTTCAAGCGCGAGCGCGGCGCGACCGAAAAGGAAACGCTGACCAGCCGCCTGATCGACCGCCCGATCCGCCCCTTGTTCCCCGAGGGCTTCTATAACGAAGTCCTGGTGATCGCTCAGGTCCTCTCCTACGACGGCGAGAACGAGC
>JBDSNQ010000199.1:0-4216 GCA_039915275.1 Sphingomicrobium sp. | reverse complement strand
AACGATTTCTTCGAGATCGAGACCAGCCGGCGCATCGATATATTCGGCAATATCGCCCATGCGTGGAGCAGCTATGAAGCGCGCGCCTCGCTCGACGACGCCGAGCCAGAGCGGCGCGGGATCAATTCGATCCAATTGTTCCGCCACGCCGAGCACGGCTGGCGCATCGTCAACATGATCTGGGACAATGCACGCGACTGACGGCCCGCGCATCGGCGTTGTCGGTGCGGGGGCGATCGGCGGCTGGGTTGCGGCGAAGCTGGCGATCGCCGGTGAGCAAGTCAGTGTGTTGGCCCGTGGCGAGACGTTGCGACTGTTGCGCGCCGAAGGCCTCAGGCTGGACGAAAAAGGCGTCGAAACTGTCGTCCGGGTCGGGGCTTCGGACGATCCGGCCGCGCTCGGTATCCAGGACCTGCTGTTGGTCGCGGTCAAGGCGACCGCGCTCCCCGGGCTCGCCGCCAAGCTGGCACCCCTAATCGATAGCAGGACGCTGATCTTGCTGATGCTCAACGGCGTTCCGTGGTGGTTCGTCCCCGGCGAGCCGCTGCAGTCGGTTGATCCAGATGGAAGCATTGCGCGCACGTTCCCGCTCGACCAGGTCGTCGGCTGCGTCGTCCACGCCTCGTGCAGCCGGGCCGCGCCCAACCGCGTCAGGGTCAACCATGCCGACAGACTGATCATCGGGGAAACCGGCGGCGGCGAGCCGAGCGACCGGCTGGCGCGATTGTTCGCAATGCTCGACCGGGCCGGTCTCCGTCCCGACCTCACCGGAAATGTGCGCCGCGCGATCTGGTACAAATTGTGGGGCAATGCGACCATCAATCCGCTGTCGGCGCTGACTCGCGCAACCTGCGATGTGATCCTCGCCGATCCCCAATGCCGCGCCTGGATGCTCGAAGGCATGGGCGAACTCGCCAAGGTCGGCGCGTCGATCGGCTGCCCGATCAGCGAGAGCGGGGACGACCGCATGGCGGTCACCGCCAAATTGGGCGCGTTCAAGACGTCGATGCTCCAGGATGTTGAGGCCGGCAGGCCGATCGAACTGGATGCGCTGCTCGGTGCGCCGCGCGAAATTGCCCGCCGCGCCGGCATCGCGACGCCCGCGCTCGATCGACTTTACGGGGTTACAAAGTTGATGGCCATAAGCTTGGGCATAGGGTGAGCCCGGCAAACCCCGACTTCGAATAGATTTTTCCGTCTGTTCGCCCGCGTTGACTATGGTAAGCGCCTGACCAGGGAGCCTCATCGGCATGTCGGAAATCTTCATATCCTACGCCCGTCCGACGGAACGGCAGGCCCGGCAAATCGGCGATGCACTTCGTGGGCTTGGCTACTCGGTGTGGCGGGATGATGAGCTGCCCGCGCATCGCGCCTACAGCGATGTCATCGAGGAGAGAATCAAGTCCGCTAAAGCCGTACTGGTTTTGTGGTCGGCGGACGCGGCAAAGTCGCAATGGGTCCGCGCCGAGGCGGATGCCGCTCGCGAAGCCGGAACTCTGGTCCAGGCCACGGTCGACGGCATCATCCCACCCATGCCGTTCAATCAGATCCAGTGCGCCGATCTGTCCAACTGGGCCGGCGACACGACGTCTCAGGGCTGGCACAAAGTGGAATCCAGCATTGCCTTGCTGGCAGGGACGGCGGGATCAGCTTCGCGGGGTGACCCGTCGGCTGGTGCATCCGGACCCGCGACGCGCAAATTGTCAGTGTGCGTATTGCCCTTCGTCAATATGAGCGGCGACGCCGAACAGGAGTATTTCAGCGACGGCATCAGCGAGGACATCATTACCGATCTGTCGAAGATTTCGGCGCTGTCCGTGATTGCCCGAAACACCGCGTTCACGTTCAAAGGCAAGGTGCTCGACGTCAAGGATGTGGCCCGACAGCTCGCCGTCTCCCACGTCCTTGAAGGCAGTGTGCGCAAGGCGGGAGCGCGCGTCCGGATTACCGCCCAGCTGATCGACGGCAAGGCCGGCGATCATTTGTGGGCCGAACGCTATGATCGCGACCTCACCGACATTTTCGCTATTCAGGACGAAATCTCCAAGGCGATCGCCAGTGCGCTTCAACTCAAGCTGCTACCCAAGGAGAAGAAGGCGATCGAGGATCGCGGCACCGACAGCGCCGAAGCCTACAATCTCTATCTGATGGCGCGTCAGCACTGGATCAGCGGGAACGACGGTGATCCCCGCCGCGATCAGGTGGTCGAACGCATCTGTCGGCAAGCGACGGGGCTTGACCCCAATTATGCCCGTGCATGGGCGTTGATGGCTCTGGCGCAGGCGCAGCTGGAGTTTCGACATAGCAAGATCGATAAGGAAGGGCTTGCATCGGCGGAGCGAGCGCTGGCGCTGGACCCCACCTTGGCCGAAGCCCATTGCGTAAAGGCGACCTATTTGCGCGAAAACGGTGAGCAACAGCACGCCAATGTCGAAATCGAGTTGGCACTCAAGCTCAATCCCGAATCCTGGGAAGTGAATAAGGAGGCCGGCCGGCACGTTTTCCGCCAGGGGCGGATTGCGGATGCGGTGCCCTATTTCGAAAAAGCTGCCGCTCTGATGGACTCTGACTACAACGACACCGGCTTGCTGATCAGTTGCTATAATGCGCTGGGCGACGATGCGGGGCGCCTACGCGCCGCGCGCATGACCCAGGAGCGCGCCGAAAAGGCGATCGCGCACGATCCGAGCAACGGCGCTGCTCTGGGCTATGGCGCCAGCAGCCTGGCGGTTCTCGGCGATGCCGACCGGGCAAAGGAGTGGATTCAACGGGCGCTGTTGATCGATCCCGAAAATCTCACAATGCGCTATAACCTCGCTTGTTCGCTCTCAACCTATCTGGACGATTCTGACGGTGCGCTGGAATTGCTAGAAGTCTATTTTGCCAAGGCTGCGGGGGGCGAATTGAGCCACGCAAAGGTGGATCCGGACATGGATCGCCTGCGGGAACATCCGCGCTTCAAGGAAATGACCGCTGCTGCCGATATTCGAACCGGCGCAGTTGTCACCAAGCCGGCATTGGCTAGCCCGGAGTAACGACTCGCCCGACGCATTCGCCAAAGCCGATGCGCACCGCGCCGCCGCGCTCACACCACGCTTTCAAGACGATCTCGTCGCCGTCCTCGAGGAAGCTGCGGGTCTCGCCACTGGGCAGAGCGATCCGCCGCTTGCCGCCCTGGCTGATCTCGATCAGCGAGCCCAAGCCAGCGTCATTCTCGGTCGACAAGGTACCGGTGCCAATCAAATCGCCGGGCTGGAGGTTGCAGCCGTTCGACGCGTGATGGGTGACGACCTGCGCCGCGCTCCAGTACATCGCCGCCGCTGCGCTGCCGCGTGACAGGACGTGGGGCGCGAGTTCGGCTTCGCGCATGGCTTGAGTCGACAGCGTCACTTCGAGCTCGATGCCGAGCGCCTCGCCATTCGGATCGTCGAGGTAGGGCAAAGGCGCGGGATCGCCCGCCGGCCGCGGCGGCATCGGTTTGCGGAACGGCGCCAAAGCCTCGGCCGTCACCACCCACGGCGACACGCTGGTCAGGAAGTTCTTGGCCAGGAACGGGCCGAGCGGCTGATATTCCCACGCCTGGATGTCGCGCGCCGACCAGTCGTTGAGTAGGCAAAAACCGGCGATATGCTGGTCCGCTTGCGCGATCGGGATCGGCTGGCCAAGCTCGTTGCCGCGGCCGATCCATAGGCCCAGCTCGAGCTCATAATCGAGCCGGTGGCTCGGCCCGTACTCGGGCGCGTCCGCGTCCGGCGGCTTGCGCTGGCCGTTGGGCCGGATCACCGGTTCGCCCGAAGCGCGCACCGAGCTTGCCCACCCGTGATAGCCGATCGGCAGATATTTATAATTGGGCAGCAGCGGATTGTCCGGCCGGAACTGCTTGCCGACGTTGGTCGCGTGGTGGATGCCGACGTAAAAGTCGGTGTAATCGCCGATCAGGCACGGCAAATGCATTCTGACTTCGCTCTGGCCGATCAGGCTCAGCTCAAGGTCGTCGCGATAGCGCTCGTCGGTGAGCATTTCGAACAATCGCTGGCGCAGCGCGTGATGATCGTCCGGGCCGCGTGCGAGCCAGGCGTTGAGCACCGGTTGCGCCAAATCCTCGCGCCATGCTTCGTCGAGCAAGTCGGCGGCGGCGGCGAGGTCGAGGATGAAGTCACCAATTGCTACGCCCGGGCGGCGCTGGCCTTTTCCATCGGAAAAGATGCCGAGCGGC
>JBDSNQ010000091.1:0-2442 GCA_039915275.1 Sphingomicrobium sp. | reverse complement strand
CATGAACTTTACGCCGGCACCGCTTGGCGAACCTCGGCGACGATTTTTTTCGCGGCGTCGCCCAGATCATTGGCGGCGACGATTGGCAGGCCGCTCTCGGCGAGGATTTTCTTGCCTTGGGCGACGTGGGTGCCTTCGAGCCGAACCACCAGCGGCACTTTGAGGTCGACCTCCCGGGCCGCGGCGACGATGCCGTCGGCGATGATGTCGCACTTCATGATGCCGCCGAAAATGTTGACGAGGATGCCCTTCACCGCCGGGTCGGCGAGGATGATCTTGAACGCCGCGGTGACCTTTTCCTTATTGGCGCCGCCGCCGACGTCGAGGAAATTGGCCGGGAAAGCGCCGTTCAATTTGATGATGTCCATGGTCGCCATGGCGAGGCCGGCGCCGTTGACCATGCAGCCGATGTCGCCGTCCAGCTTGATGTAAGCGAGGTCGTATTTCGACGCCTCGATTTCCATCGGATCCTCTTCGGTGAGGTCGCGCAGCGTCTCCAAATCGGGGTGGCGGAACTCGGCATTATTGTCGAACGACACCTTGGCGTCGAGCACCAGCAATTTGCCGTCATCCGTAACCGCCAGAGGATTGATCTCAATCTGGCTGGCGTCGGTGCCGAGGAACGTGTCGTAGAGTTTGGAGAGGACGTTATGCGCCTGCTTGGCGAGGTCGCCGGAAAGACCGAGCGTCGCAGCCACGGCGCGGCCGTGGTGCGGCATCAGCCCGGTGGCGGGGTCGATGGTCAGCGTCTCGATCTTGTCGGGCGTGTCGTGGGCGACCGCTTCGATATCCATGCCGCCCTCGGTCGAGGCGACGATGGCGATCCGCCCGCTGCTCCGGTCGACTAGCAGCGCGACGTAAAATTCCTGAGCGATATCAACGCCATCGGTGATGTAAAGCCGCTGCACTTGCTTGCCGGCGGGGCCGGTCTGGATGGTCACCAGCGTCTTGCCCAGCATCTCCTTGGCATGCTCGCCGACCTCCTCGATCGATCGGGCGAGCCGCACTCCACCCTTAGCATCGGGGCCCAATTCCTTGAACTTGCCCTTGCCTCTTCCGCCGGCATGAATCTGCGCTTTCACCACCCACAATGGCCCGGGCAGTTTGTTCGCCGCAGCAACCGCTTCCTCGACGCTCATCGCCGGATAGCCCGCCGGCACCGGCACGCCGAACTTGGCGAGCAATTCTTTCGCCTGATATTCGTGGATGTTCATAAGCTGGGGCCTTAATCAGATAGCCGCTGCGATGCAAAGTGACCCCCTCCCAATCCGCAAGATCATCCATGTCGACATGGACGCCTTTTACGCGAGCGTTGAGCAGCGCGATGACCCAACGCTGCAGGGCAAACCGATGGCGGTCGGCGGCGGGCACCGCGGAGTCGTCGCCGCGGCCAGCTATGAAGCGCGGCGGTTTGGGGTGCGCTCGGCGATGCCGTCGGTCACCGCCAAGCGCCGCTGCCCCGAGCTGATCTTCGTCAAGCCGCGGTTCGATGTCTATCGGGCGGTATCAACCCAGGTGCGAGAGATTTTCGCCGATTACACCGATTTGATCGAACCGCTGAGCCTCGACGAAGCCTATCTCGACGTCACCGTGGACCGGCTCGGCCTGGGCAGCGCGCGGGCCATCGCCGAGGACATCCGCCGCCGCATCCGCGACGAAACCGGCCTCACCGCATCGGCCGGTGTCAGTTACTGCAAATTCATCGCCAAGCTCGCCTCCGACCACAACAAGCCCGATGGCCTGTGCGTCATCCCGCCCGAACGGGGCGCAGAGTTCGTCGCGACGCTTCCCGTCTCCCGGTTTCACGGCGTCGGGCCGGTCACCGCGCGCAAGATGGAGCGGCTGGGGATCCAGACCGGCGCCGACCTTCAGGGCTGGAGCCTGGCGCAGCTCGAGGCGCATTTCGGCAGCAGCGGGAACTGGTACTGGCGCATCTGCCGCGGCATCGACGAGCGCGAGGTCAAGCCCGACCGGCCGTACAAGTCGGTCAGTGCCGAGCGCACGTTCGACGCGGACTTGCGCGATCCCGACCTACTCGCCGCCGAGCTCGAGCGGATCGCCGGCTATGCCTGGACCCGGGTCGAGCGGGCCGAGGTTACCGGCCGCACCGTGACGCTCAAGGTCAAGTTCGCGGATTTCGAGCTGATCACCCGGTCGAAGAGCTTCACGATGATGGTGCCGGCCTTGCCCGCCTTCATCGCGGCCGGGCAGGTGCTGCTTGCCGGGCTGTTTCCGCTGACCAAGGGCATCCGGCTGCTCGGCCTTGGTCTCCACAACCTCACAGAGCCCGAGCTTGAACCCCCGGCCCAGCTCGGGCTGGCGATTTGAAACAATTTGTGATATAAAATTGTCACAACGGCTGCCGCGATTCCGTAGCGGCCGCAACTAGCAGGAACGTTACAAGGCGCCAGAGCCACGACCGTGGGGTCGTTTTGGGGAACG
>JBDSNQ010000112.1:0-10141 GCA_039915275.1 Sphingomicrobium sp. | reverse complement strand
ACGAAATCGAACAGGCGCAGCATCTTGTCGAGGACCAGCAACATCGCCGCGAGAATCAGCGTGCCAAGCAGCGGGACCGCGATGGTCCGCGCCAGATAACGGTCGATTAAAGACAGGCGGCCCAAGTTTTGGTCGTCCCAACACCATGATTTGGCCGCAAAGCGAGCCGAGATTGCAAGACGGGCGTTCTACCCTTCCCCGCGAAGGCGCGCCGCCCTCATGAGCGTAGAACAAACAATTGGAAAAATCTTGTCGAAACCGCTCCTGCTGCTCGCCCCCGTGCTCAACGGCGCGGACATCGTCGTGCTGGGCCGCCACGGTCATGCGATCGGCGCAGTGAACAGCTGATGGCACGGACCCGGATCGCACTGCTTTCAAATCCGAAGTCGACCGGGAATCTAGCGCAGCTTCCGCGGATCCGCGCGTTTTGCGCCGAGCATCCGGATATTTTCCATTATGAAGTCGAGCAAGCAGACCAGGTCGGCATGGCGCTCGAAACCATCGCCCGCGTGCGCCCCAAGATGCTGGTCATCAATGGCGGCGACGGCACCGTCCAGGCGGCGCTGACCGAGCTTTATAACGGCGGCCATTTCGGGACCGAGCCGCCGCCCGTCGCCGTGCTGCCGAGCGGCAAAACCAATCTCATCGCGCTCGATTTGGGCTCGCAGGGCGATCCGATCATCGCCCTCAAGAAATTGATGGAGATCGCGCAGGCCGATTTGAGTCCGCACATTGTGGCGCGCGAGCTGATTGCGCTGCGCTGCGGAGCGGGCGAGCAAATGCCGGTAATCGGCATGTTCCTCGGCGGCGCCGGCCTCGCCGACACCATGCTCTACTGCCGCGAGAAGATTTATCCGCTCGGGCTTCCCAACGGTGTCAGCCATGCGATCACGGCTTTGGCGATGCTCGCGCAGCTGCTGCTCAGGCTCAAGGCGAGCTTCCTGCCGCCCAATCCCAGCCTGGTCGCCGTGTCGTGGCGCAATAGCCAGAGACTTTCGGGGCGGTTTTCACTGCTGGCTGTGACCACTCTCGACAAGGTCCTGATGTCCGGTGAGCTTACCGGCCGCAAAAGGGGGGCGCTGAAGCTGCTGGCGATCGAGGAGCGGCCGGCGTCGATGCTGCGAGCCTTCTTCGCGACCTTGGCCGGCAAGCTTGGCCATTCGAAAATGCGCGGTGTCCATTTCGAACAAAGCGACGAGATCAGCATTGAGGGCGAAAGCTCCAAGGTCATCCTCGACGGCGAGACCTTCCGCGCCGAAATCGGCCGCCCGATCTTCCTCAAGCTGGCCCATCCTTTATCGTTCGTGCGCATTGCCGCCTGAGGGCTAAGACGAAGGCCAATGGACGACCTTGAACAGCTGGTTGCGGCCGAATTGGCGACGCCCGTCTATCCCCGCGTGGCGAGCCTGGCCAAGGCCATCGCGGCCAAGCACGGGCCTGCGTCGCGGGCGGTACTGTTCTATGGCTCGTGCCTGCGCGAGCAGCAACTCGACGGGTTGATGCTCGATTTCTACCTGATCGTGTCCGATTATCGGAGCGCCTATGACCGCCGCTGGCTGAGCATCGCCAACCGCTGGATCCCGCCCAACGTATTCTATTTCGAAGCGGACGGCCTGACTGCCAAATATGCAGTGCTGAGCGAAGCGGATTTTCGCCGCCTCAATGGTCCGGAAACACGCAGCGTGTCGGTCTGGGCACGGTTCGCGCAGCCGTCGCGGCTGGCGTGGTCAGCCGATGAACGCGCACAGCAACTGGCGATCAATGCCATTTCCCGAGCCACACCGACGCTGTTAGCCGCGGCCGGCCGCCTAGACGGCGAAGCGCCGCTCGATTGGTGGCGCCGGGCTTTTGCCCTGACCTATTCGGCCGAGCTCCGCGCCGAGCGGACCGGTCGCGCCGGATCGGTCGTTGACGCCGATCCCGGACGCTACCGGCATTTCTCAGGCCCGGCGATGGCCGCGATTCCAACCAATTCCGGGGCCGGCGGGGGTTGGGCGCGGCGGCGGCTGGAGGGCAAGGCGCTTTCCGTCCTTCGCCTCGCCAAGGCCAGCGCGACTTTCGCCGGCGGGGTCGACTACATCGCCTGGAAGATCAACCGCCACGCCGGCACGCAGATCGCAATTAAGCCGTGGCAGCGGCGTTGGCCGTTGCTGGCCGCGATCAGCCTCCTGCCGCGCCTCCTGAGGTCCGGAGCGGTGCGCTAGCCGGCCGCGACAGCGCCGACGAGACCGCATTGGCCAGCGCGCCGACGGTGAACGGCTTGCGCAGCAGCTCATAGCCCACGAGGTGGTCGGTCTCGCCGTCGCCAACATAGCCGGTGACGAACAGCACCGCGAAATCGTCGTGGGTCGCCTTCAAGTGCCGGATCAGCTCGGGCCCGGTCATCTCGGGCATGATGACGTCACTGATGATGAGGTCGAAGCCATGTTCTTCGAACAGCGTGATGGCTTCCGCCCCGCTGGAGCATGCCACCGGCTCGTAATTAAGGTCCTCCAACGCGTCGACGGTCGCCGAGCGAACCCGGGGATCGTCCTCGACCAGCAGGATGCGCGCGCCCGGCACATGCGATTCGCCCTCGCTGCGCTGGACCGCCGGGTGCAGCCGCACCGCCGCCGCGGCGGACTCGCTGCGAGGAAGATAGATGGAAACCGTCGAGCCTCGACCGAGCTGGCTTTCAATCCCGACTTCGCCACCCGACTGGTGCGCGAAGCCAAAGATCTGGCTCAAACCGAGCCCGGTGCCCTTGCCAACCGGCTTGGTGGTGAAGAACGGCTCGAACGCGCGTTCAAGGACCTCGTCGGTCATGCCGCAGCCAGTGTCGCTGACACTGATCCGGACATATTCGCCGGGCTGGACGTCGCCGACCTCATTGGCCTGAAGAGTCACGTTGGAGGTGCTAATGCGCACCATGCCGGTGCCGTCCATCGCATCGCGCGCGTTGACCGCCAGATTGACGATCGCATTCTCCAACTGGTGCGGATCGGCATAGGTCGGCCAGGTATCCGGGCCGAGATCGACCTCGACCTGAATCCGCTCGCCCAATGTCCGGTCGAGCAGGTCCGACATGCCGGCGACAAGGCTGCCGCTGTCAAGTTTTTCAGGGAGCAACGGCTCGGAACGGGCG
The DNA here is from genome assembly GCA_039915275.1 of Sphingomicrobium sp. Lineage (GTDB taxonomy): Bacteria > Pseudomonadota > Alphaproteobacteria > Sphingomonadales > Sphingomonadaceae > Sphingomicrobium. The sequence goes on along the minus strand of JBDSNQ010000112.1, from coordinate 7,017 downwards.
AACGACAGCAGCCGCCGGGTCAGCGCCGCGGCGCGCGTGGCGCCTTCCATCGCGTTGGTGAGGTGGGTCATCACCTCGCGCTTGGGTCCATTCAGGCGGCGCCGGGCAAGGTCGATGCCGCCAACCACCACGGCCAGCATGTTGTTGAAGTCGTGCGCGATGCCGCCGGTCAACTGGCCGACCGCCTCCATCTTCTGCACCTGCCGCAGTTGCGCTTCGGCCAGCTGGCGCTCGACGGCTTCGGCGCGCAGCGCTTCATTGGCGGCCTGCAGCTCCTGCGTACGCTCGGCGACCGCTTGTTCAAGCACTTCGGCGCGCTCGGATTGGGATTCGGCCTGCCTCCGGGCCGCGGCATTCTGGCGCAGGGCCTGGACCGCAACCAGCCCGAGAAAGATCGCGCCGGCCCCAACGATGATGCCGAGCCAACTCAAATAAGCGGTCAGGCGGTCCGCTTGGGCGGAGAAGATCTGGCTTTGCTCGATGCGCTGGCGAAGCGACTGCCGTTCGCTGGCCGCGATTTCGTCGAGCTTGCGGATGACCAACGGCCCGGTCGGCGACTTGCCGGCGAGATAATAATAGGATGTCCCGCCCTGGCCCTGGTGGGCCGCGGCCGCCCGCGCGGCCAGCGCCAGTTCCGTACTGCGCTGCGAATAGAGCCGCTGAAGGTCCACCACGCGCTGCCGCTGCTCGGAGCTGTTGCGCACCAGCCGCTCGAGGTCGCTGATCTGGCGGCCGGCGAGGCGCCACTGGCTATAATAGATATTGCCGCTTGTCCGCACTTGTTCGTCGAGGACGAAGCGGCCAAGCGCGGCTTCCGAGCGCGACATGCTGCTATCGACGCTGCGCACGACCAGCGCGACATTATAGGCCCGGCGCTCCGCCGCGAGCGCGCGCTCGCGGGCGCCGTTGGACAAGGCCACGAGTACGACCATGGCGAGGAGGACGAGGGCGGCAATCAGCCCGCCGGCCGCCGCACCTCCGCGCCGCCAGTCGAAATGCTGTTCGTCCCCGGTTGGCGTCATAGTTTCAGTCTAGACCTGTATCGACCACCGGGAAAGGCGGGTTTGGCTTAACTTATGCAGCCCGTCGCACGTCCGGCAGCAGCGAACATGCCGAGGATCTCGCCGACCTGCTCTTCGGTGTGAAGCGCGCATAGCGAGCAGCGCAACAGGGTCATGTTCGCGGGCGTCGCTGGCGGGCGCGCAAGATTGACGTACAGGCCCTCGTTCAACAGCGCCTCCCACATCGCCGCGCCCGCTTCGAGATCGGGCATCAGCACGGCGATGATCGCCGATTGCGGCTCGTCGGTGCCAAGTTTGAACCCCAATTGCTTGAGGCCCGCGTGCAGCCGCTTCGAATTCTCCCACAAATGGGCGCGCTTGTCAGCGGAATACATCAGTTTGCGGATCGAGGTTGCCGCGGTCGCGACTACCGATGGCGGCAGCGAGGCCGTGAACACATACGGCCGGCAGACTAGCCGCAGGATCTCGAACTTGGGATGGTTGGAAACGCAAAAGCCGCCAACCGTGCCGACCGATTTCGAGAATGTGCCGATGATGAAATCAACATCGTCGATCACCCCCTGCGCCTCGGCCACGCCGCGGCCGTTCTCCCCGATGAAGCCCATCGAATGCGCTTCGTCGACCAGCACCATCGCGCCATTGTCCTTGGCCACCCGGACCATTTCTTTGAGCGGCGCGACATCGCCGAGCATCGAATAGACGCCTTCCAGCACGACCAGCTTGCCGTCCCCCTCGGGGATGCGCTTCAAGCGCTTTTCCATCGCCTCAATGTCATTGTGGCGGAACGGCACGATCTGGGCTTTGCCGAGGGCGCAGCCGTCGTAGATCGAGGCGTGGCTGTCGATGTCGAGGACAATGTAGTCGTCCTTGCCGGCGAGCGTCGAAATGATCCCGAGATTGGCCTGATATCCGGTCGAAAAGACCATCGCATGGTCCATCGCGTAAAAGTCTTTGAGCGCTTCCTCGCACTCCCGGTGCCCCGAATAAGTGCCGTTGAGCACTCGGCTGCCGGTGGTCCCCGAACCAAACTCGTCCAACGCTTTCTTGCCCGCCGCGATCACGTCCGGGTCAAACGTCATGCCCATATAATTGTAGGTGCCGAGGAGGATCGTGCGTTTGCCGTTGCAGATCGCCACGGTCGGGCTCTCGACCTTTTCCATGACCAGGTTGAACGGGTCGGTCATCCCGCTCTCGAGCAGGCTTTCGCGCAGTGCGATGACCGGGTCGAACTTCGAGAAAAGGTCGTTCACCGCTCGCTCTGGAGCTGGCCGACGGCGTCGATCAATTGCTCGACGGTTTCAATTTCGGCGGCGCGGTTCATGCTGATCAAAATGTCGAATTCGTCCTCGACCGAGGCGACGAAGTCCATCACCGTCAGGCTGTCCCACTCAAGGTCCTGGGCAAAGCGCGTGGCCTCGGTGACCGCGACGCCCTTCTTGTTGAACGGTTCGATCAGCGCCTCGATTTTGACGGCATTTTGGTCTCGGTCGGTCATATACGGTCCGTCTAAAGCTGGCCCCAGCCTTTCGCAACGCAATGGGGCGCGAATGGGGCGACTCTAAAGCCAATCTTGTTCGCGGTACCACCTTGCGGTTGCAGCGAGACCCTGGTCGGTTTTGATGTTCGGTTGCCAGATTGCGGGCGGCGGCGCGCGAGAGGGGTCGGCGACCCAATCGGGGTGGCTGAAATATGCGGCGCGGTCGGGGGTCAGCTTGGCTTTGTCGCCGCGCAGTAGCCGGTCGGCGCGGGCGGCCAGTTTCAACATGCCCGGCGGTACCGACAGGCTGATGTTGCGGTGGCCGATGGCGCTGCCGAGCGCTTGGGCGAGCTCCTTGTGGCTCCAGCCTCCATGGCCGTCATCCGGCTCAAAAGTCTTTCCGCTCACAGTACTCTCGGCCAGCGCGAGCAGCAGGCGCGCGAGGTCGTCGACATGGATCAGAGACAATCGCCCCTTCGGCGGGAGCAGCACGACACCCAGCTTGGCCATCTTGAACAGCTCGAGCGTCTCCTTGTCGCCCGGGCCATAGACCGCCGGGGGGCGCACGATCGCGAGAGACAGGCCCGATCCGGCGACCAGCCCCTCGGACTTCGCCTTTGACGCGCCGTAGAGCGACAGAAGCGGCTCGCGCGCGGCGAGCGATGAAACATGGACGAAGCGGCTCACGCCCGCCGCCTTGGCCGCGCTCAGCATTGCCTGGGTGCCGTCGACATTGGCGCGGTCGAAGTCGGGGGCGGTCCGGCCCGTAAGCACGCCCGCGACATGGATCACGGTGTCGGCGCCGGCGACCAGTTCATTGAGCGCTGTCGGCTGGTCGAGCGCGCCGGCCACCCAATCGACGTTCGTGCGCGCCTCCATCGATCGGCGGGTGAGGGCGCGGACCTGGTGGCCGGCGGCAAGCGCGTTATCGATCAGCCGCGAGCCGACAAACCCCGTGGCGCCGGTAATCGCCAGCTTCATAACGGCAACCACGACCCCTCGTCGGCCAATTCTTCAGATTCTTTCGCCTGCACCGTGCCGAGCCGCTCGACGATCTGGTCGAGCAGGGTCTCGATGCCCTGGCCGGTCGGCGCGGAAATGGCGATCGCGTCGCCGCCGCTGACCTTGTCGAGCGCCTTCTTGACCTTGGCCAATGGCTTCGCTTCGACCAAATCGGACCGGCTCAGGGCGACGATCTCGGGCTTGTCGGCCAAGTCGGCGCCATAAGCGTCGAGCTCCCCGCGCACCACGCGCCATCCCTCGGCGGGGTCGTCGCCGGCGGCGTCGACCAGATGCAGCAGCAACCGGCAACGCTCGACATGCCCAAGGAAGCGGTCGCCGACACCCGCACCTTCCGCCGCGCCCTCAATCAGCCCCGGAATATCGGCCAGCACAAACTCGCGCCCCTTGTGGCGGACCACGCCCAATTGCGGCCGCAGCGTCGTGAATGGGTAATCGCCGACCTTGGCGGCGGCGTTGGTGGTGGCATTGAGGAAGGTCGACTTACCGGCGTTGGGCAGCCCGACCAGGCCGACATCGGCGAGCAGCTTCAAGCGCAGCCACACCCACATTTCCTCGCCCGGCCAGCCGCTGCCGTGCTGGCGCGGGGCGCGATTGGTCGAGGTTTTGTAACTGGCATTACCGCGCCCCCCGTCGCCGCCCTTGAGGAAGCGGATGGTTTGCCCAACCTCGGTCAAATCGGCGAGCAAGGTCCGTTCCTCATCGTCGGCGAGCACCTGGGTGCCGACCGGGACCTTGATGACGAGGTTGTCGCCGCCGCCGCCGGTGCGGTTGGAGCCCGATCCGCCCTTGCCGCGGGGCGCGCGGAAATGCTGGGTGTAGCGAAAGTCGATCAGCGTGTTGAGGCCCGGCACCGCCTCGAAGATGATGTCGCCGCCCTTGCCGCCTTCGCCGCCATCGGGGCCGCCATATTCGATGTATTTTTCGCGGCGGAAGCCGACCGCTCCCGGTCCGCCGGCTCCGGAGCGGATGAAAATCTTAGCCTGATCGAGAAAATGCATCGGGGCGAGTTAGGCCGGACGGCGCAATATTGCCACCTCAGTGCGGCCGGGCGTCCGCCTTGGCATGCATTGATACCATATGCGCGCGCAGGGCCTGCGCGGCGATCTCGCGAGATGCGGTGCGGGGCAGGCCGAGCGCTTCTGCAATCGGCGCGCCGAGCAGCGAATCGCCGAGCGCGGCGAGGACCAGCGACAAAGTCGATTCGGGGACTTTGTGGCCCTCGTGGGCGACGCTCAGCTGGTCGACCAGGGCGCGGATCGCGCCGAGGATCGGGTTTAACGCGTCGGTGTTGCCATTGAGGATCATCCACGCCGCCAGCGCGCCCGCCCCGTCCTTGCCGAACGCGTCGAAGGTCCGATCGACGATCTCGCGCGGATCGGCCTCGCCGCGCCGGGCAAGCTCGACCGCCTCGCCGATGCTGGCCGTCACTTGCACGGCGATCGACCGCGCCAGTTCGGCCTGGAGCCCAGCGGCCGAGCCGAAATGGTGGAGCAGATTGGCGTGCGTCTTGCCGATCCTGGCAGCCACGGCCTTGAGGGTAACCGCCTGCGGCCCCTGGTCGATCAACAGCCGGCGCGCGGCGTCGATTGCGGCCAAACGGCTTTCTTGCTGGGTCAGGCGCTCGCGGACTATTGACATTAGTGTAAGTTAATCTACCTTGGGTGGATGACCACCGCCACCGTACCAACTCCGGCCGATCTCACAATCACACCGCGCGACCGCCGCTTTGGCCGAGACGTCGGGCCGACGCGCTTGTGGCACGGCGGCGGCATTGCGGCGACCGCAATTTACAACGCGCTGTCGGCGACCTTCCCCACCGGCGAGGCCTTCTTCGTTGATAGCGTGCGCGCTTTTCGCGACGGCGCGCCGCCCAAGTTGGCGGAAGAGATCAAGGCCTTCACCACCCAGGAAGTGATCCACAGCCGCGAGCATTTGGCGTTCAACCGCCGCGCGGCGGACGCCGGTTACGATTTGTCGAAGCTTCAGAATCGAGTCGACGAGCGGCTGGCGATGACCAAGTCGAAGCCGCCGATCGTCAGCCTCGCGGCGACCATGGCACTCGAGCATTTCACCGCCATCCTCGCCCATCAATTGCTTGCGACCCCGGCGCATCTCGCTGGCGCCGACCGCGAGGCGGCGGAACTGTGGCGCTGGCATGCGGCCGAGGAAATCGAGCATAAGGGCGTGGCTTATGATACCTGGCTCCATGCCACCCGCGCCTGGCCGAGTTACAAGCGCTGGAAGGTCAAGGCCAAGGTGATGCTGTTCATCACCCGCAACTTCATCGTCGATCGAACCGCCGGCGCGCTCGAGCTGATGCGCCAGGACGGGGTCACCGGCCTCCGCGCCTGGTCGAGCTTCCTGTGGTACGTGTGGGTCAGGCCGGGCATGTTCCGCAAGATCGCCGGTGCTTGGCTGCGCTTCTTCCTGCCTGGCTTTCATCCGTGGAATGAGGACGATCGCGCGCTGTTGCGCCACTACGAGGCGAGCGCCGCAGATAGTGCAGCGCCCACCAGGCAGGTTCGCCGGGCTCGCGCCTAGGCGGCGATCGCCTCCTCGTCCCGACTTAAATCGTCGGTCGCCAACTCGAGCCGGAACAGCCTGGCCGGCGCTTCCGTGGCCCGCGCGCAGCTCATTCTAGGAGCAGTAATCCCGATCGGCTCGAAGCCCAATTTCTCGAGCACCCGGCCGGACGCCGGATTGTCGAGGAAGTGCGAGGCCTGGAGCTGCGGCAGCTGGAGCGTGCGGGCAATGTCGAGCAGGGCCGTCGCCGCCTCGGTGGCGACGCCGCGGCCCCAATAAGCGCGTGCCACCCAATAGCCCAGTTCGACCGCGCCAGAAGGCCGTCTCCCAAGCCCGCAAGCTCCGAGCAGGCGCGGATCAGCGTCGGTGCGCTCGAAAATCAAAAAGGACGGCAGCAAGGGGTCGCGCGGCTGGGCGAGGAAGGCTTCGGCGTCGCGCACGCGGTAGGGCCAGGGCGCCGTGGCGAGGTTGCGGACGATCCGCTCGTCGCCGATCGCGGCGGCCAACGCCGGCGCATCCTCGGTCCAGCCGGGCCGCAGCAGCAGTCTTGCAGTCCTCGCGAACATTGCCCTTCTCCTTCTTACGCGCGCCCCTAGCGGGTCCGCGTGACAGTTTCGGGAGAAGACAAAAAATTAGGGAGGAGAGGGGGCTTCCCTCTTCTCCCTTGTGGCTTCGATCCAGTGGATCTCGTCCGGGCCGCCCCCTTGAGGGAACAGCCCGTGATCGACTGTTCCTATGTGTTCGCCTCCGCCGGCATAATATGGACAAACTTGCGTCCAAGCTTGCCGTCGCGGAAGGCGACCGAGCCGTCGGTAAGCGCGAACAAGGTGTGGTCCGTGCCGATGCCGACGTTGTCGCCGGGGTGCCAGCGCGTGCCGCGCTGACGCACGATAATATTGCCGGCGCGGGCCGTTTGGCCGCCGAACAATTTGACGCCGAGGCGCTTGCTTTGACTGTCGCGGCCGTTGCGTG
>JBDSNQ010000166.1:0-6268 GCA_039915275.1 Sphingomicrobium sp. | reverse complement strand
CGGGTTGATATCGGCAAAGGCATAGCCGGAATTGCCCGCCAGCTCGGTCAGGTCTGTCACCGTATCTTCGACTGCTTTGGCGTCAAACCAGCTGCCGGGTTGCAGCTTGACCTGCGCTCTGACTTTTTCCGCGGTTAAGTCGCGCAGCGCGCTTTCTGCTTCGACAGTTCCGAGCTTGTACCGCGGGCCCTCTTCGACGACGTAGGTGATGATGAAGTCGCGGCGGTCCGGCGTGAGCTCGGCAAGCGCCGAGACGACGCGGAAATCGGCATAGCCTTGCGTCAAATAATAAGCGCGGAGCTTCTGCTGGTCGGCGGCCAGCCGGTCAGGATCATAACTGTCGTTCGACTTCATGAACCCGAGCGGCCCGCCCGCTACGCGCGTGTACATTTCCTTGCGCAGCCGGTCGTCGGGAAATTCGTTGTTGCCGATGATATTGATCCGCCGGACCTTCGATTTGTCGCCTTCGAAAATCTCGAACACGAGGTCGACGCGGTTCTGGTCGAGCTGGACGATCTTGGGCTCGACGCGGGCGGCGAAGCGCCCTTCGCGCCGGTACAGCTCGACAATCCGCTCGACGTCGGTGCGGACCTTGGACCGGGTGAAGATCTGGCGCGGCGCAAGCTTGATCTCGGGCAGGATTTTCTCGGACTTGAGGCGCTTGTTGCCCTCCAGCACGATGCGGTTGATGACCGGGTTCTCGCGCACTGTGATGACGAGGTTACCGGTGTCGCCGCCAGTGATGACGACGTCGGTGAACAGCTCGGTCGCGTAGAGGTCCTTGAGCGCCGTATCGAGCGTCGCCGCTGTGTAAGTTTGGCCAGGGGCAAGATTGGCGTAGGCGCGCACGGTCTCGGGCTCGAGGCGCTCGTTGCCGCGCACAGCGATCGACCGGATTTGACCGGACTGTGGGCTCGGCGTCGGCGCCAGCACCGCGGCCGGCGCCGCCGCCGCCGGGGCTGTCGGGGGCGGCGGCGCGGTCTGCGTGGTCTGGGCGAACAGCGGTCCCGACCATACGCCGAGGATGGTGCCGACGAGGAGCGTTGCACCTGCGCGCTTGCCGATAATCTTGGTTCCTAAAATCACGCGTTCCCCGCTTGAAGTGAAATATCGCGTCCGGCTAGCGAACCCGCAAAATTCTCGTCCCGCCCTGCCTCAAGCGACCTAGCCAATCAAGCGCCCAAGCCGGCCCCAGAGACCGAAGGAACCGAGATCGTTGAAGGTCGTGAACAGCAGCAAGGCAAGGATGAGTGCCAGTCCGCCCCGGAACGCCCAGTCCTGCACCTGCAGGCTGACCGGTCGCCGTCGAACCGCTTCGACCGCGTAGAAGAACAGGTGACCACCATCAAGCACTGGGACTGGCAATAAGTTGATGAATCCCAGATTAATTGAAAACAAAGCGAGCAGCTGAATGAACTCAAATGCGCCGAGGCTTGCCTGCTGTCCGGCGATCTGAGCGATCTTCAGCGGTCCGCCCAAATCTTTTGCGGACCGCCGGCCAGTGACGATCTGCCACAAGCCGTCCATCATCGAGCGCGTTAAATGCAAAGTGTAGCCGACCGCAGCCGGGATCAGCTGCCAGGGCTTCAAAGGGACATATTCACGCCCCTGCGCGAAGACGCCGAGCCGCCCGATCCTGAAGCGCTGGCCAAAGGCGTCATGTTGCTCCTCGGCGGCGATGCGCGCGATCGTCCGGTGCCCTTGCCCTTGACGAACGAAATCAACCGCCACGTCCTGGCTGGGACGAAGAATGATGTAGCTCGCCAGATCCTCGAAGCTGGCGGTGGCCCGGCCGTCAACCGCAACGATGCGGTCGCCGCGCACCAGGCCGGCCTGTTCAGCCGCGCTTCCGGGGGCAACTCGGAACGCGACCGACGGCGTGCGCGGTATTCCGAGCGTCGCGAAGAAGGCGGCGAAGATCAGGATAGCGAGCAGGAAATTGGCCAGCGGGCCAGCAAGAACGATCAGGAACCGCTGCCACACCGGCTTCAGATGGAAACTCCGCGCCCGCAACTCCTCCGGAACCTCGTCAGGATCTACCGGGGTGCTGGCCGGGTTCATGTCGCCGACGAAGCGGACGAAGCCGCCCAGCGGTAACCAGCCGACTTTCCACCGCGTACCGCTGCGGTCAGTCCAGCCAACGACTTCGCGTCCAAAACCGATCGAAAACGTCTCCGCACCGACGCCGAACAGCTTTGCGACGAGATAATGGCCAAACTCGTGAATGAAGACGAGCGGGCCGATGGCGCAGACGAACGCCAGGAGGATGAACCAGAGTGAGGGCTGTTGAAGCATTAGTGGCAATGGGCCTCGATCATTTCGGCAGTGACGTCTCGCGTCCTAAGATCGATCTGGATGACGTCCTCGATCGAGCTCGGGGCCCCCGCATCGGCCCGCTCGAGCGTCCGCTCGACCAGGCTGACGATGTCTGTAAAGCCAATTTGCCCGGCAAGGAAGCTGGCAACGGCAATCTCGTTGGCCGCATTCAAGACGGTTGGCGCCGTACCGCCTTGCTCAAGCGCGTCGCGCGCGATCCGAAGAGCAGGAAATCGCACTAAATCAGGGTTTTCGAACTCAAGATTACGAATGTCTGCGAGGTCAAGCCGCTCAGCCGGCGTCTCCATCCGTTCGGGCCAGGCGAGCGCGTAGGCAATCGGCACGCGCATGTCCGGGCTGCCCAATTGCGCAAGAATCGAGCCATCGACATATTCCACCAGCGAGTGAATCACCGATTGCGGATGGATCAAGATCTCGATCCGGTCGGATGGCAGGGCGAACAAATGGCAGGCTTCGATCAGTTCGAGGCCCTTGTTCATCAGCGTCGCCGAATCGACCGAAATCTTGGCGCCCATCGTCCAATTGGGATGGGCGATGGCCTGGGCCGGGGTGGCATTGCGGATGTCCGCTTCCGACGTAGTGCGGAACGGTCCCCCGCTGGCGGTCAGGATCAATCGCGAGACATCTTCGAGACGACTGCCGGCAAGACATTGAAAAATCGCATTATGCTCGCTGTCGACCGGCAACAATGTGGCGCCGTGACGGGTTGCGGCGTCGATCATCAATGCGCCAGCGCTGACCAGAGCTTCCTTGTTGGCGAGCGCGACCGTGCGCCCGGCCTCGATCGCCGCCATCACCGGAATGAGCCCGGCACAGCCGACGATCGCCGCCATCACCCACTCCGCTTCACCCGCCGCCGCCTCATTAAGGGCATCGGCGCCGGTCGCGGCGCGGCAGTTGGTTCCGGCTAGTCTGGTTTCAAGCTCGGCGAAGCGGCCGGGGTCGGCGATTACCGCCAGCTTGGCCCCGGTCCTGCGGGCGGCGTCGGCCAGGGCCTGAGCATCGCTGCCGGCGGTCAACGCGATCACCTCAAAGCGGTCGGGCGCGCGCTCGATCAGGTCGAGCGTTGAGGTGCCGATCGAGCCGGTCGCGCCGAGAATGGCGATCTTGCGCTTCATGCCAGCCCAGCGATCTGCGCCACCGCGGTCAGGACTGCCACGGGCATCAGGCCGTCCAACCGGTCGAAGACGCCGCCATGACCCGGGAGCAAGCTACCCGAATCTTTCACCCCTGCCCGCCGCTTCATCCAGCTTTCGAACAGATCGCCGCCTTGAGCGGCAACCGCAAACAGCGGCGCCAGCACGAACAGTGTCGCATCAAGGCCGGCAAGCCACGCCCAAACCCCGCCAAGCACGGCCGCGCCCGCCATGCCGCCATACAAGCCTTCGACCGTCTTTCCCGGGCTGATCGTTGGCGCCAGCTTAGTGCGGCCAAGCGTGCGCCCGACGAAATAAGCGCCGATGTCGGTCGCCCAGGTGACGACGAAGACCCACAACAGGAGCGCCAGCCCGTGATCTGCCCGGTCCCGGATCCACAGCAAGGCCAGCGCCGGCACCAGCGCGTAGACAAAACCGGAGAGGTACCAGGCGGCGCCCCAGCCGCGGACGAGCCGGGTCCACTCATAGAAAATCGCGGTCGCGGCGGCGGCAGCAAGGACGGCGAAATAATAACCGCCCTGCAACGCCGCGGCTACCGCCACCAGCATCATCACAATGGCCGAAAAGGTGCGGACGAAAAGCTCGTTCACCGGCCGCCGAACCGCCGCTGCCGCGCCGTAAACTCCGCGAGCGCCGCCTTGAGCGCTGCCTCGTCAAAATCCGGCCACAGCACCGGCGTGAACAGCATTTCCGCATAGGCCGCCTGCCACAGCAGGAAATTGGACAAGCGCACCTCGCCCGATGTGCGGATCAGCAGGTCAAGCTCGGGCAGGCCGGCGGTCTGAAGTTCGGCGCCAAGGGCGCTCACATCGATCGTTTCAGGATCGAGGGATCCCGCCTTGGCCTTGTGTGCCAGAGTCCGGGCGGCATCGGCAATCTCCGTCCGCGACCCGTAATTGAGCGCCACGACCAAGGTCAGCCGGCTGTTCCTGGCCAGCCGCTCCACGGCCTTGTCGAGACGCGCGACGAGGTCGGGCCCGAAGGCGGCATAATCGCCGATCAGCTTGAGCTGCACGCCCTCCTTGGCGAGGGAATTGAGCTCCCGCTCGAGATAATAGCCAAGGAGGCCCTTGAGGTCGGTAATTTCGCCTTCCGGCCGGCGCCAGTTCTCGGAAGAGAAAGCGTAAAGCGTGAGGACTTCGATACCGCATTCGGCTGCCGCGCGCAGGGTCTTGCGGACCGCTTCGGCGCCGGCGCGATGGCCGGCGACGCGCGGCAAACCGCGCTGTTCGGCCCAGCGGCCATTGCCGTCCATGATGATCGCGACGTGGCGCGGTGTGACCCCTCCATTCGTCCCGTGCGTAGTCGAGACGGGTCCCTCGACTTCGCTCGGGACGAACGGACGCGAGGTTGACGTCACTTGCCCAGGATTTCCTTTTCCTTGGCTTCGGCGGCGGCGTCGATGTCGGCTATGGTCTGGTCGGTCATCTTCTGGACTTCGCCCTCGAGGCGCTTGCGCTCATCCTCACTGATGTCGTGCTTCTTTTCGTCGGCCTTGAGATGATCCATGCCATCGCGCCGGACATTGCGGGCGGCGATCCGCGCTTTTTCGGCATATTGCCCGACCAGCTTGGCCAGCTCTTTGCGGCGCTCCTCGGTCAAATCGGGGATCGGCAGGCGGATCAATTGACCATCGGTGATCGGGTTGAGGCCCAGCCCGGCGGACTGGATCGCTTTCTCGATCGGGTGAATGCTCGATTTGTCCCACACCTGCACGGTCAGCAACCGTGGTTCGGGCACCGACACTGTCGCCACCTGGTTCAAAGGCATCTGCGCGCCATAGACCTCGACCGTGATGTGATCGAGCAAAGCGGTCGAGGCGCGACCGGTGCGAAGGCCGACGAGGTCATGCTTCAGGGCTTCGACGGCGCCGTGCATCCGGCGTTGCAGGTCCGATTTGTCCATGGTGGTGGTCATGCAATCACTCCTCGTTCTGGACGATCGTCGCCACGCCCCCACCGGCGAGCACCTTGGCCAGATTGCCGGGCTCGCGGATGTTGAAGATGACGATCGGGATGCTGTTGTCCCGGCACAAAGCGACGGCGGCGGCATCCATAACTTTCAAATTGTCGCCGAGCACCTTGGTGTAGCTCAAATGGTCGTAGCGCTTGGCGCTTTTGTCGAGCTTGGGATCGGCGGTGTAGACGCCATCGACGCTGGTGCCCTTGAACAGAGCGTCGCAGCCCATTTCGGCCGCGCGCAACGCCGCCGCCGTGTCAGTCGTGAAATAGGGGTTGCCGGTGCCGGCGGCGAACAGCACGATCCGGCCTTTCTCGATATGCCGAAGCGCGCGGCGGCGGATGTAGGGTTCGCTGACCGACGCCATCGGGATCGCCGACTGGACGCGGGTGTCGACGCCCGCTTTTTCCAGCGCATTTTGCAGCGCCAGCGCGTTCATCACGGTCGCCAGCATGCCCATATAATCGGCGCTGGCGCGGTCAAAGCCCTTGGCCGCCGCCGCGACACCGCGAAAAATGTTGCCGCCACCGACCACCAGGCACAATTCGTGACCCTGGGCCTTGGCCGCAGCGATTTCACCGGCCAGCCCAGCGACGGCGTCGGGGTCGATGCTTTGCTGCCCCTGCCCCATCAGCGCTTCGCCGGAGAGCTTGAGGAGGATGCGGTTAAAGCGAGGCCGGGTCATGCGTGGGCGGATCCTCTACGGACGAACGGTCAAACGGGCGGACACGCTCTTATGGCGCGCCCGGCCTATTGCCAACCTTGCAGTTCCGTTCGGGCCTAAGAAACCGGCTCGGCTTTGACTCCGGATGCGG